>DGOK01000096.1 GCA_002389385.1 Rhodospirillaceae bacterium UBA4468
TATGGTACGTTAGTTTTCGCCAAGCGCAAAGATGGAGATTTAAATGCCCGATCCAGTGATACTATATATTACGGTCAGCGACCGCGAGGAAGGGCTACGTATTGGGCGTGCCCTTGTCGAAGAAAACTTGTGCGCGTTTGCAAATGTCAGTGAAAACGTGACATCAGTTTTTCGCTGGGAAGATGAAATTCAAGAGGCAAGCGAAGTCGTGCTGATTGCCAAAACACAACGACAGCACATTGATGCCGCAACCGACCTTGTGAAACTCGAGCATTCCTACGATTGCCCGTGTGTCGTGGTGGTGCCAATCGTCGGCGGTAATGAGGAATTTATAAACTGGATAGATACTGAAACAACGGCTTAGGCTGTTTAGACGCCAATCCGCTGCACAATCATACGCGCCGCTTCGGCATTATTAATGCCGCCGGTAAAGCCAGCCTGGATCGCCTGGGATAATGGCTTCAGCAATTTCACCTGGGTCATTCTGGCGGTGAACCTACATCGGCACTGAGCGTCTCAGACACGGTGATCATGGCCCAGCATAACTCGGACACATGGTCGTACTTACTTCCTGCCATATGCCCCATGAGGTCCTGGTTCAATTTGATTAACATTTGCAAACCGCCGAGTGCGGCTTTGCTGACAACACCCTTATCAAGCATCGGCACAATACATCCCAACAGCGCTACGATTTCAGGCGCTGTATTCTCAGGACGGCGGTTCTTAACTTCAATAAGCGCGTTCTGAATTCCACGTTCAACATCGTGAAACTTTACCTGCTCGCCCATTGCTTTTTCATATAACGGGTTAGGGGGTGCAATTGCCCAAGAGGCGTCATCTACCTTACGCGCCGGTCCGGCATATGCGTCGGTTACAATAAATGGTTTCCGACGATGTATCTGGAGATGAATACGCTCAAGTAGTCCTTTGGTGGAAACAGGCTTCATCACAACATCATCAGCACCAGCGCGCATGATGCCTTGGACGAGGCTTGGTGTCGGTTCACTCAGCAACACGATCACAGGCATAAATGGATTAGGGGCTGACCCAGATAACTATCTCAAATAACGTTTAACGCATTGTCTTATCACCAACAATTGGTCTGACAGGTCACTGTTGTTGAAACGCCACTCACATTCCTTCAAATATAGGCCGAATTGAGCCTTTGGGACACCGTTGAATTTACGCATGTGACGCTTTGCCTGGTTCCAGAAATTCTCGATACCGTTGATATGGTTGTGGGCATCTGCAAAAAGTACAGAGTGGTTAATTCTGAAATGCCTGAAGTCCGAAACATCCAACACATTGTTGGCCTTCCAGCAGTCAGAATAGACGATGCTGTCAGGCACGACTTTGCGCTCAATGATCGTGGCAACGTGGCCCTCGAGGCATCGGGAATGATTTTAGTGTAGACCCTTCCTCCGCGCTTCAACAAGCCGAATACAGAGATTTTCTCGCAAGCACCACGCCCGCGCTTCCCCTTCCGCTTGCCGCCAAAGTAACTCTCATCCACCTCGATCTCGCCACCGAACATGGCTTCGCTTTTGGCTTCCAGCTTGAAAACAATAATTTCGCGCAGACGAGGGAAAAAGAAGGCTGCCGTCTTGCGGTTGACACCACAAAGACTGGCCCCCGTCAGAGGCGTAGAACCAGAAACAGAATGCTCGATCAGACGGTCTTGTTTATAGTAAATAAGTCGGCTATTGCGCATAGGCTCCATGATAACACCTTTTATGTGTTATCTGGGTCAGACCCATGGATTTATTACCAATCCGGTTGTGACGAATGTCGCGAATGAGTTCCATAATATCGCCATCAGGGAATTCAGTACCGCAAAGAAGAGTGTCCGGCATCCGCATGGTGATCGCTTCACGCACTCTCTCACGAGCTCAGTGCCGAGCGTCACGCCACTAAATCCGTTATTGCTTAAGATTGTGCGCACGCCCTGGCGCGCATTGAGGTCGGTATCCACCAGCAACAAATCAATCTGACCAAAATGGTTAGTCTTCTGCATCATGTCGCACAAATACCCCCGGACATTCCAATGTCCTGGACAAACCCAATACCTTTAACCTGAAAAAGTTAACCATCAGGCGTTCTGGTCAACGAACCAAACAAATTATCGTAAAATTTCAATAATTATTACAGCTTCCGCAGCGATACCTTCTCCACGTCCGGTAAAGCCCAAACGTTCAGTCGTTGTTGCTTTAACAGACACACAAGACACATCAATTTGAGCAATTTCAGCCAATCGCGCGCGCATCGCGTCCCGGTGTGGTCCTATTTTTGGTTTCTCACAAATAATCGTCAGGTCAATATTAGAGAGCTCAAACCCGCGCTCACGCATGCGTTCACACGCATATGCTAAAAACTGATCAGACGATGCGCCACGCCATTGAGAATCTGTAGGCGGGAAGTGGCTGCCGATATCACCATCCGCAATCGCACCAAACACCGCATCTGTCACAGCATGTAATGCGACGTCCGCATCCGAATGTCCGATCAAAGCCCGCTCGCTGGTGATCTCGACACCACAAAGGGTTACATGGTCTCCTGGGCCCAATTTATGGACGTCATAACCACTGCCAATACGGAATGACGGCGATCTTACCAGTTTAGCTTGGGCAGAATCGTCAGACATAATTTCCTCCATCCGCATCAAATCATCAGGTGTGGTCACTTTTATATTATTTTCATCCCCCAGAACAACGGCAACGCGATAGCCAGATGCTTCCATAACAGCTGCATCGTCTGTGAGTTCTTGCCCGATGGCCGAGCGGTGTGCCGCCAACAGGTCAGCATATTTAAATCCTTGCGGCGTTTGTGCCCGCCAAAGCCCGTCACGCGAGACCGTGTCTGTAATAATTCCATCGTCATCAGCACGCTTCAAAGTATCAACAACGGCAATCCCCGGGATAACACCAGAGGTGTCTTGAAGTGCCTCAATGACCCGATCAATGAGGGCAGGGGCAACCATCGGGCGCGCCGCATCGTGGACCAGGACATAATCAGGCGCACTGGAAGCCAGCCCCTCAAGGCCGTTACGGACGGAGTCCTGACGCGCTGCGCCGCCTGCAACAGGCTCAAGGTAATCAAGGCCACCCAAAGCATTCGCCAGAATATCTGCGTCATCTGGATGAATAACAGGCAGAATGAGATCTATCGCAGGATGGTCCAGAAACGCCTGTACTGCATGGCGCACCAAAGGCTGTTGGTGGACTTCAAGATACTGTTTAGGCATCTCACCACCAAACCTGTGACCGCGACCCGCAGCAACGATTATGACCGCAATTCGGGCCATGCTGAATATCTCCTTCGTTTTCAAACCGAGATTTAACCGCCATGGGCAAGATTGCCAAGCAAACGATCTAAAACTCTGGTTTTGAAACTACTTGATATTGCCCCATCACACGAACAAAGCGAACTCTTGCAAAAAAACGGCTACGGCGCGATGGTGCAGCATGAAAACAGACCTGATTTTTGGCCTTATGGCGATGTTTGCGATTATCCCAGCTATTGCACTGAGCTGGCGTGGGCAGTTTCGCCGTGATTTCACATTTTTTGCCGTAACAGCCTTAGCCTGTGCCGGGCCATTATTGGACGTTATCGTGCGTTCTGATTTAACCTGGCACGCTGATTTCAGTACATCAATATGGGTCACCATTACGATAACGATAGCATTGTTCTTATTTTTCTCTGCTGTCGAACGAAATGCATGGCAATTGGCGCCGTTATTAAACGTTTATATGTTGATTCTGGCTGTCATCGCATTCGCTTGGCAAAACATTGATACCGATGCGCAAGCCGTCACCGATGGAACAGGGTTATTAGTGCTGCACATTGGCTTTGCAGTCACCACCTATGGCCTTGTGACATTAGCCGCTGTTGCTGGACTCGCAGCGTTCTTGCAAGAACGCGCTTTAAAGCGAAAACGGAAACCCATTTTAGACGGTATCCTACCTTCAATTACGGATTGCGACCGGCTCGTCAGCCGTTTTTTAATGATTGGCGAAGCAATACTCGGTCTTGGCCTCATAACGGGGATTGTGCTTAATATCTCTCTCGGTGAAGACGCATTGACCATAGACCACAAAACGGTCTTCTCATTAGCGACTTTCGTGACCATCGGCGCTCTGTTGTATGCTCAATCGAAGCATGGCCTCAGAGGCCGCCGCGCATCTCGCTTTGTGTTGCTGGCGTATCTTTTGCTAACGCTTGGTTATCCCGGCGTTAAGTTCGTCTCAACCGTTTTAGCCTTGGGTTAAGCCACGACAAAAAACGTTGCATTTTTAGGGATTATGCCTAATTTGTGGGCAGTTCTTGGAGGATGCACGGTGGCTGATATTAAACCACTCAAAATTGGACCCGTTCAACTTGATGGAAACGTCGTGTTGGCCCCTATGTCAGGCGTCACAGACATGCCGTTTCGTCGTCTTGTAAAGCGATGGGGCGTTGGGCTTGTTGTCTCTGAGATGATTGCATCACGTGCAATGATCTATGCCGCCAAGAAAACCATGAAAATGGCGTCTAATTGCGCTGAAGAACACCCGATGTCCGTTCAGCTGGCCGGTTGTGACCCGGATGTCATGGCAGAAGCCGCGCGTCTTAATGAAGGCCGAGGCGCTTCGCTGATTGATATCAATATGGGTTGCCCCGTAAAGAAGGTGACGAACGGCGATGCTGGCTCAGCCTTGATGCGCGATCTTGTTCATGCGGGCAAGATACTCGAAGCCACTGTCAAAGCCGTTGATCTTCCTGTGACGCTGAAAATGCGTACGGGATGGGATGACGCATCGCGCAACGCACCAGAATTGTCACGTATCGCTGAAGATTGCGGCATCCAAGCCCTGGCAGTCCATGGCCGAACGCGTTGTCAGTTCTATAAAGGACATGCGGACTGGAGCTATATCCGCAACGTCAAAGAAGCTGTAAAAATTCCAGTATTCTGTAATGGCGATATCAATGCTGTTGAAGATGCCGAAGAGGCGCTTGCGCAATCCGGCGCTGATGGTGTTCTCGTTGGCCGTGGCACGTATGGTCGGCCTTGGTTTCCAGCACAGGTTCAGCATTTCATGGAAACAGGTGGGCATCGCCTGGACCCAGCACTAGACGATCAGCTGGATTGCGTCCTCACACATTACGATGACATCCTAAGCCATTATGGAATTGATGCTGGAGTGCGGATAGCTAGAAAGCATATTGGCTGGTATTCCAAAGGCTTACGAGACTCGGCTGAATTTCGTGCTCAGGTAAACCAGATGACAGAACCCGTAAAGGTTCGCCAGGCAATCACCGATTTCTATCATGCTAACCTTGATCAAGTCGCCGCCTAAGAATGGTCAAGAACGTGCCAGCAATCGCTGCCTTACCTGAAGCAGGTGATGTTGGCGCCGACGCTGTTCTGAATGCACTGGCATGTGCCGTTATCGTTGTTGATGACGACAATAACATCTGCCGCGTCAATCAAGCTGCAGAGCAGCTCTTAAGAGGCAGTGCATCTTATCTCGACGGCAAATCGATCAACATTCTATTGCCGCAAGATAGCCCTGTATTAGGGCTTGTCGATCAGGCGCGGCGCTTTCGAAGTATCGTTGCTGAATACGATGTAACGATCGAGACACCACGCATTGGCTCGCATTCTGTTGATCTACAGGTTTCCTGTATTCCAGAAGATCCCGGTGCTGTAGCAATTGTCATTCAACTCAGATCCATCGCCGAAAAAATCAATCATCAGCTCAATCATATGGGTGCGGCACGCTCCGTCACTGCAATGGCGGCGATGTTGGCACACGAGGTTAAAAATCCTCTGTCTGGTATCCGTGGTGCGGCACAATTGCTTGAGCAATCTGCCAACGATGAGGACAAAGAGCTCACAACGCTCATCTGTGACGAAGTGAACCGAATTGTTGGACTTGTTGACCGTATGGAAGTTTTCTCAGATCGCGTGCCGCTGCAGCGTGAAGCCGTCAATATCCATAAAGTGCTGGATCGCGTGCAACGACTCGCAGAAACAGGCTTT
The DNA here is from genome assembly GCA_002389385.1 of Rhodospirillaceae bacterium UBA4468. Taxonomy (GTDB): domain Bacteria; phylum Pseudomonadota; class Alphaproteobacteria; order Rhodospirillales; family Casp-alpha2; genus UBA4479. The sequence continues at coordinate 6,020 of DGOK01000096.1, forward strand.
GGCAAACACGTTCGCTTTCTTAATCAGTTCGATCCGTCATTACCGCCCGTTTGGGGTAATCACGATCAACTTGTGCAAGTGATGCTCAATCTGGTTAAAAATGCCGCCGAAGCCTTACCAAGTGTTGGCGGGGAAATCACTATCGGGACGGCTTATAGCCAAGGTGTTCGGTTTGCCTTACCAGGCGCCGAGAACCGTGTCCATTTGCCGCTAACAGTTTGGATCCGTGATAACGGCCCAGGCATCCCTGATGATATGAAACGGTATTTATTTGATGCCTTCATTACGTCCAAGCCTCGCGGCAGTGGATTGGGACTAGCATTGGTTGCCAAAATTATTGGCGACCATGGCGGCATTATTGAATTTGATAGCATTCCAGGGCGTACTGTATTCCGCGTCATGTTACCAATGTATAAAATGGGGAACGAAGATGGCTGAGGGCGCTACAATTCTTGTTGCCGATGATGACGATAGCATTCGGACTGTTGTTACACAGGCTTTGTCACGCGCTGGCTTTGAAGTTCGCTCGACGGGTAATGCGTCGACCTTATGGCAATGGGTTGAGAATGGTGACGGTGATCTCGTCATAACCGATGTCGTCATGCCTGATGAAAACGGTCTCGATCTTGTCCCAAGAATTCGCCGCATTCGGCCCAACTTACGTATTATTGTGATGAGCGCACAAAACACGCTCATGACAGCTGTAAAAGCTACTGAGCGCGGCGCATTCGAATACCTTCCCAAACCCTTTGATCTCAATGAATTGGTGGCTGTGGTGCGGCGCGGTCTTGAAGCGCGGACTTCAGGCGAAAGTATCAATCAACAACGCAGTGCAGACGAGATGGAAGAGGCGTTACCGCTTATTGGACGCTCGCCTGCCATGCAGGACATATACCGCACACTTGCGCGCCTGATGCCGACTGACCTCACCGTCATGATTACAGGTGAGTCTGGAACAGGTAAGGAATTGGTCGCACGCGCATTGCACGATTACGGAAAGCGTAAAAATAAACCGTTTGTTGCGGTCAACGTCGCGGCAATTCCGCGCGAGCTGATTGAAAGCGAATTATTCGGCCACGAAAAAGGATCGTTCACAGGCGCTGTCAGCCGCAGTTCTGGCCGCTTTGAGCAAGCCAATGGCGGCACATTATTTCTAGACGAAATTGGCGATATGCCGATGGAAGCACAAACAAGACTGCTTCGTGTCCTCCAGGAAGGTGAGTTCAGCACTGTTGGTGGACGCACCGCCATTCAATCCAACGTTCGCGTCATCGCCGCAACACACCACGATCTGAAACGGCTTATCCGCCGCGGCTTGTTCCGCGAAGATTTGTATTTCCGACTCAATGTGGTGCCCATTCGATTGCCGGCATTGCGCGAGCGGACGGAAGATGTCGCTGAACTTGTCCGGCATTTTCTGGGTCGTGCAGCGAACGAAGGCTTGCCCTGGAAAATTATAGATCCAGAAGCGCTTGAATTACTGCAGAAACATTCATGGCCCGGCAACGTTCGAGAACTCGAAAATATGATGCGCCGTTTGGCCGCACTTTACTCTGAAGAAAACATTAGCCGCGATGTCATTCGTGCAGAACTAGACGAAGGTCAAGATGGTGCAGAATCAGCAGCATCAACTTCAGGTGGTTTATCCGACGCCGTGGACACTCACATCCGGACATACTTTAATGCGCACGATGGGGCGTTACCTGCCGCAGGCTTATATAACCGCATCCTCCGTGAAGTTGAACGCCCATTGATCATGCAGACGCTTCAGGTGACACGCGGCAACCAGGTAAAGGCATCCGAAGTACTGGGGCTTAACCGCAATACGCTGCGCAAGAAAATTCGAGAACTCGGCATTCCGATTATTAAAGGTTCTGAATGACAGAATTCGTAACCAGTACCGTTAAACGATGGCTGAATAACAGCAGCTTGCAGCGCCGTTTTGCGTTCACGTTGGCGTTTATGGCCATTGCATCTGGTATCGCAACGGTCTCGTTGATGACCGACGCTACTGCGGTCAGTAAGCGGATCGAAGAATTACGCTGGCTTTTATATCTCGATGGCATTTTGCTTTTGCTGTTGAGCATCGTTGTCGCAAAACGGGTTGTAACGCTCTGGCTCGCGAGACAACACGGTCGTGCTGGGGCTGGCCTTCAAGGCAGATTGGTGATGCTGTTTGCGCTCATCGCGGTGACGCCAGCATTACTCGTCGCCATCTTCTCATATCTGTTTTTGAATTTTGGCTTAGAAGCCTGGTTCAATGAGCGTATCTCAAAAGCATTGCGTGAGTCCGTTGCTGTGACCGACGCGTATCTCAAAGAACACCGTGAAAACATTGCAAATCAGGCTTATAGCGTTGCCTACGTCTTAAACCAGAACGCACCGACACTGATGCGGAGCCAATTCGAATTTAATCGCGTTCTGACAATAAATGCGTCTTTACGTGAATTACCTGAAGCCGTCGTCATCGACCGGTTGGGGAATATACTCGCGCGCTCAGAATATGCCTTATCATCAGTTATTGAGGAAATTCCACCTAACCTATTTGAGTCAGTAAACAAAGGCGAAGTGACCTTGCTGGGTTCTGAACAGGACGACAAAGTGCGCGCCTTGGTTCGCCTTAACCGGTTTGTCGATGCTTATCTTCTGGTGGAGCGGTTCGTTGATCCGCGCGTTATTCAACACATTGCCAGAATTCGCCAAGCTGTTGACGAATACAAAAAACTCGAAGAAACGCGGAGTGGGGTGCAGATAAGCTTTGTACTTATTTACACAATTGCCGTGGTCATTTTACTTTTAGCCGCAATCTGGATTGGCATGACGGTTTCTGCACAGGTTGCAGCCCCCGTGAGTAATCTCATCGATGCAGCAGAGCGCGTCTCAAAAGGTGATCTTGCGACCCGCGTCGATGCGAGCGATGCGAAAGATGAGATTGCGGTATTGAGCCGTACTTTCAACAATATGACTGAACGCATTGATTCTCAACAACAAGGCCTCATGGCTGCAAACACGGAACTGGATACAAGACGCCAATTCACCGAGGCTGTACTTTCAGGTGTTTCAGCTGGTGTTGTCGGCCTGGACGCAGAAGGGCGGATCAATTTACCAAACCGCTCGGCGTCTGAATTGCTTGGTATGGACCTCGACGAAAAGATCAATGAGAAGCTGGCAGATACCATTCCAGAATTTGCCGATTTACTTGCTCTATCAACACTCCGACCAGACAGGCTTCAACAATCCGAAGTCACAATCAAAAAAGGATTGGCACAGAAGACGTTTTTAGCACGTGTGACTGCTGAGCATGTTGACGGTCAGATTTTCGGGTATGTTGTGACGTTTGATGACGTGACAGCACTTTTATCAGCGCAGCGAAAAGCCGCTTGGGCTGATGTCGCTCGGCGCATTGCACATGAGATCAAAAACCCGTTAACCCCGATACAATTGTCTGCGGAACGCCTCAACAGAAAGTACATGAAGGAAATCGCAACCGACCCTGAAGTGTTCCAAAGGTGTACGGATACGATTATCCGACAGGTTGCAGATATTGGCCGAATGGTTGATGAATTTTCTTCTTTCGCGCGGATGCCTCAACCTGAAATTATGCGAACTAATTTATCCGAGCTCTGTCGACAAGCCGTATTCCTTGAGCGCAATCGAGATACAGACATAGAGTTTGATATTCAGCTTCCAGACACGGATGTTTCAATTCCGTGCGATAGCCGGCAAGTCTCAAGAGTACTGACTAATATTTTAAAGAATGCTGCAGAATCTATTGATGGCGCATGCGAAGAAGATGCGAAAGACGTTCGAGGATTTGTATCGTTGAAGCTTGAAACTCACGATAATAATCAGCTCGTAGGTGTCATCATCGAAGACGATGGAAAAGGGTTGCCGACAGATCAACGTGATCGATTAACGGAACCTTATGTGACGACACGAGACAAGGGTACTGGACTTGGCCTCGCCATCGTGAAAAAGATTATGGAAGAGCATGGAGGCTCGTTAGAATTACTAGATCGCTCTCCACGCGGCGCACGGGTTGCATTATGGTTTCCAAAAACCAATCTTAACGAAATGACGTATGATAATAAAAACCAAGAAGAACACGCTATGGATGTTGCCACTTCAATAAAGAACAGCTGAGCAGAAAACCTATATGGCAAAAAATATTCTCGTCGTTGACGATGAACCCGATATTCGTGAACTCACGTCTGACATCCTTAGGGATGAGGGCTTTGAGACACGTGAAGCAAAGGACTCGACGACCGCACTCCAAGCCGTTGCTGACCAGAAACCTGGATTGGTATTGCTCGACATCTGGCTGCAGGGCAGCGCCTTGGATGGGATCGAAATTCTAAAAGAAATCAAGAGCGCGCATCCCGAAGTTCCCGTCTTAATGATGAGCGGACACGGGACTGTCGAGACGGCTGTGCAAGCCATCAAGTACGGTGCATACGACTTTATTGAAAAGCCATTCACTGCTGATCGTTTACTTTTATTGATTGAGCGTGCAACCGAAGCCGCGCAGCTCCGCCGTGAAAATGCTGAGCTTAGAATCCGCGCAGGCACGTCGCTTGACCTTATTGGCGATTCAAATGTGATGCGTGATGTTCGGCAATCGGTCGAGCGCGCCGCACCAACCAATTCACGGATTATCATTATGGGGCCTCCGGGCTCGGGCAAAGAAGTCATTGCGCGCCTCATTCATGCGCAATCACGCCGTGCTGATGGGCCTTTTGCTGTCGTGAACTGTGCAGCAATGCATCCTGACCGGATGGAGACAGAGCTCTTTGGCATAGAAGGCGGAACAGAGGCTGGGCGCAAAGTCGGTATGTTCGAGCGCGCCGACAAAGGAACATTATTACTTGATGAAATCGGCGACATGCCACTCGAGACACAGGGAAAGATCATCCGTGTCTTACAGGAACAAAATTTTGAGCGCGTAGGCGGCACATCCCAAGTCCAGGTAGATGTTCGTGTCATCGCATCAACGACCAAAGATCTTACATCTGAGATTAACGCCAGGAATTTGCGTGAAGATTTATACTATCGCCTCAATGTTGTGCCGATACATGTGCCATCATTGATCGACAGGCGGGACGACATTCCTGTGTTAGCACGTCACTTTATGACAAATGCAGCAGGGGCTTCAGGGCAAGCCGTACGCGAATTTTCGGACGATGCGTTGGCCGCACTTCAGACATATGGCTGGCCAGGGAATGTCCGCGAACTTCGCAATGTCGTAGAGCGCCTTTTAATTATGGCTCCCGGTGATGCGTCTCAAAGTATCAGTACCAATATGCTGCCACCAGAAATCATGGGGGATGCACCCTCTGTCGATGTCGAACGAAATTTAGAAATTATGTCACTGCCACTACGAGATGCCCGTGAAGTTTTTGAGCGTCAATATCTTCTGGCGCAAGTTGAACGGTTTGGCGGGAATATCTCCCAGACGGCAACATTTGTCGGTATGGAACGATCAGCACTTCATAGAAAACTAAAATCTCTAGGTGTTCGCGGCCAAGATAAACAGTAGGGTGATGCCCTTCGCTTCAACATTGAAACAGACGGTAAAGCAAAGATGAAAATTATTGTTTGTGGAGCAGGCCAGGTCGGCTCAAACATTGCACGCCATCTAGCACTCGAGAACCATGATGTGACCGTTGTCGATCAATCAGAAAACTTAGTTCGACAAATTTCTGATGCTTATGATGTGAACGGCGTCGTCGGCCATGGATCACACCCAGACGTCCTAGAACGCGCGGGCATTGCGGATACTGATCTCATCATTGCCGTCACCTTCGCTGATGAAACGAACATGGTTGCCTGTCAGATCGCGCATTCGCTGTTTGGTGTACCAACCAAAATTGCGCGTATTCGCCATCAAAGCTATTTGCAGCCAAGTTGGGCAAACATGTTTTCGCGGGATCACATGCCGATTGACGTGATCATCTCTCCTGAAATCGAAGTTGCCAGCGCTGTGACGCGCCGCCTCGAAGTCCCAGGCGCCTTTGAAATGATCCCATTGGTCGACAACAAAGTGAAGCTATTGGGTGTGCGTTGTAATCCTGATTGTCCACTCGTAAACACGCCGTTGCGTCAATTAACGCAGCTCTTTCCTGATTTGATTATCGTTATTGTGGGTATCGTCCGGGACGGCAAGCCTATGGTCCCTAAGGGCGAAGATCAAATGATCGCTGGCGATGAAGTTTATTTTGTCGTAGACAGTGATCAGACCGATCGTGCGATGGCAGCATTCGGACATGAAGAGCGCGAAGCACGCTCACTCTTGATCTTTGGCGGTGGTAACATCGGCATGTTCTTGGCAAAAGAATTAGAAAAGAACCATGAATGGGTTCGTGCCAAAATCATTGAACATGACAAAGTTCGGGCAGAAGAAATCGCAGGGGAACTTGAGCGTACAACGGTCATCAATGGCAGCGTCATTGATCAGGAAATCCTCGAAGAAGCGAACGTTGCAGGCGCAGAGACCGTGGTCGCTGTCACCAACAACGACGAAACCAATATTCTCTCCAGCTTGCTTGCAAAAAAGTTTGGCTGCAGTCGTGTCATCACCTTGGTCAACAATTCCAGCTATGAAGGTTTAGTTGGGTCGATCGGTATTGATGTAACGGTGAGCCCCAGGAATATTACCGTCTCTAAAATTCTGCAGCATGTACGCCGCGGCCGCATTCATTCAGTCCACACATTGCGTGAAGACTTTGGTGAGCTCATTGAGGCTGAAGCCTTACAAACCTCAGAACTTGTTGGCCCACCGCTGCGCGATATTAAATTGCCGCATGGCGTTTTGATTGGCGCTATTGTGCGGGATGGTGCCACGATTTATCCAAGCGGTGACACCATCATTGAAGCCGGCGATAGGATTGTCCTGTTTGCAGCTGCGGACGTTATCCGCAAAGTTGAGAAAATGTTCTCCGTGCAGCTTGAATATTTTTGATTAAGCGAAGCAACATCTCATGACAATTCATTCAAAACCTCGTGCCGTCGTTTTCGACTGGGACAACACTTTGGTCGACAGCTGGCAGGCTATTCAGCACGCCCTGAATGCGACTTTTCGCGCGTATAACCTGCCAGAATGGAGTATGGACGACGTTCGTACAAAAGTCCGAAAGTCCACGCGTGACAGCTTCCCCGCAATTTTTGGTGACGAGTGGGAAGCTGCGAGTAAGCTCTTTTATACGCAGTATGAAGAAATTCATGCGGATGCTATCCAACCCGCAGACGGTGCTGCTGAATTATTAGAATATCTTGTATCTCAGAATATCTATTTGGGCGTTGTTTCTAACAAGCGTGGCGACTATCTGCGCGCGGAAGCAAATAACCTGGACTGGACAAAGCATTTTAGCTGCATTGTTGGTGCGCTTGATGCTGAGCGTGACAAACCTGATCCAGCACCGGTTTTCATGACTTTAGCACCCGGCAAGGTCGAAACAGGGAATGATGTCTGGTTTGTAGGCGATGCAGATATTGATCTGACGTGTGGCGTGAATGCAGGGTGCACACCAGTCCTCATCCGACCAGAAAAGCCAAAAGCAGGCGAATTCCCTGAAAACCCGCCAACGTTTCATTTTTCTAGCTGCCGCCACCTTTGCAATTTTCTACAGACAATGTAAGCTCTCGCGCAGTAACACATAAATTCGCCCTATATCGTGCGAAATCATCAAAACCGCTGCTCACTGCGGAATACAAAAAAAAGAGGGGAAAATAATAATGCCTGCGGATAAACCCCAAAATGTACAAGATGTCTTTCTAAATTACATTCGAAAGCACAAAACACCTGTCACAGTGTTTTTGGTCAACGGTGTAAAACTACAAGGCATCGCGACTTGGTTTGATAACTTCTCAGTACTTTTGCGTCGTGATGGACATACTCAACTTGTCTACAAGCATGCAATTTCAACAATTATGCCTTCAACACCAGTGCAACTTTTTGAGCCTGATTCGGATCAACAGTCCGGCGATGAATGAGTAAACGTAGCGGTGGTGAAACAATAGACCGGCGTCCGTATCGCGAACGCTGTATTGTTGTGCATCCTGAACTCGGTGCCGAAGGCTACGATGGTCGAGAAAGACAAGCGCGGCTGGAAGAAGCCGAAGGCTTGGCGCGTGCGATTGATCTTGATGTCGTCCATTCTGAAGCATTCCCCGTCAAGCGGCCACGGCCAGGAACCCTGGTTGGTAACGGCGTCGTTGAACACATCGAAGAGATTATCGAAACCATTACGCATGGTGAGGATGAAGAGGAGGGGATACCTCCAATTGTTATCGTCGATGCGCAGCTCACGCCTGTTCAGCAACGAAACCTCGAGAAAGCATGGCACACCAAGGTATTGGATAGAACCGGCCTGATCCTTGAGATATTTGGCGCCCGTGCCAGAACACGTGAAGGTAAATTGCAAGTCGATCTGGCCCAATTGACCTATCAGCTTGGTCGTCTTGTTCGCTCATGGACACACCTAGAACGTCAGCGCGGTGGCGTTGGCTTTATGGGTGGTCCTGGTGAAACTCAGATTGAGACTGACCGTCGGCTTATTCGTGTCCGTATCGACAAAATCAAAAGGGACTTACTGGACGTTTCCAGGACTCGTGAGCTACATCGCGCCGCACGCCGGCGCGTACCCCACCCTGTGATTGCGCTTGTTGGGTATACCAACGCCGGTAAATCGACGCTCTTTAATCGCGTTACCGAGGCAACGGTGACCGCCAAAGATCAGTTGTTTGCGACGCTTGATCCAACCATGCGTGGT
>DGOK01000129.1 GCA_002389385.1 Rhodospirillaceae bacterium UBA4468
CTTAGGCAACTGGGGCGAACTCTTCCTCTGCTGCACGGTTACGGCCAGCCCGCTACTATAGGTTAATGACAATAGGTCAACTTTATTCACAGATACTAAGTTTTGCTCAACTTGGCGCTAAAACTGCTTTTTTTACCATCAAGTGGTGACAACAGTGGTGACATCACAAACATACACGGAGCCTTAAAATCAAAAAAAACCCCAGAAAACCGGGGCTTTTCAGCGTCCATTAGGACGATAATTGGCGGAGGAGATGGGATTCGAACCCACGATACAGTTTCCCGTATACCGGTTTAGCAAACCGGCGCCTTCAGCCACTCGGCCACCCCTCCAATGTCGGGCTCAGGTATAAAAATGAAACCCTGAAAAGACGCGGGAATGTACGAGTTGCACCCCGAACCGTCAACCACACTAAACGCTCTTAGGGTGGAAAAATACATGGCTTGTCGATCTGGGCCTATAGGGACATCATATGCATCTCGTCCCTACCCCGTTAAAGCGGAGATCTCTGCGTGTCAGACGACACAAAATCAGCCTCAGGCAAACCATCTGCTGCAGTATCACCGCTCAGCCCGATAAGCGTCGGCCTTTTGATGGCGTTGGGGACGATGGGCCAGCTATCTATTAATATCATCCTGCCATCCCTGCCCGCGATCGGCCGTGAACTTCAGGTCGCGCTTGGCGCAGAGCGTCTTGTATTATCCGTCTTTCTTTTTGGATTTGCCGGAGGCCAGCTCATCGTTGGCCCCTTATCTGACCGATTTGGGCGGCGTCGAATTCTAATACCTGGCTTAGTCATTTATGCAGTTTTTGGGGCTATCGCAGCAATCTCTGCAGCGTTGGACTGGCTCCTTATTGCACGCTTGCTGCAAGGATTAGGCGCTGCGAGTGGATTTGTTATTGCCCGAGCCATCGCCCGGGATGCATTTCAGGGCGCTGCGTTGATCCGGATTTTTGGACTCCTGACACTGACCATGGGCATTGTCCCTGCCCTCGCCCCCGCACTCGGAGGCGTCATACAGGATTCCGTTGGCTGGCAGGCCAATATGGGCGTTACCGTCATTATGGGTGTCATCATGACGGTCCTTTGTTTCATCTTCCTGCCTGAGACCGGCACGAAATCAGAAGGATCTTTTTCTCCGCCTCAGATCGCCCTCACCTATATATCCATTATAAAAGATCGAACATTCAGACGCTTTGCAGGCACCAATGCCCTGGTCCTTGGATCTTTGTATGCATTTCATGCCGGTGCCCCTGAACTAATGATCAGCCAACTTGGGCTGAACCCCTCGACGTTTGGATTGCTGGCTTTCCTGCATTCTGTCGCATTTATGTTAGGTGCCTATACAGCGCCAATGATTGGTGAACGTATCCCTGAGCCTTCACACGTCATGGGTGGTGGTGCTGTGACCGCGCTCATCGCGTCTGTTGCTATGCTGGCGCTTGGATTAACCGATCATGCGACCGTTGTATCCATCATGATATTCATGACGATATTTGGCTATGCACTCGGCGTCGTTATCCCCTACGGCGTCGCAGGGGCCCTCAGCCCTTTTAAGGCCCGTGCAGGTACGGCGACGGCCCTCTTAGGGGCTATGCAAATGTCAGCAGGTGCGCTCGCGAGCGCCACCGTAGCGGCCTTCCCTGATGTACCGGCTCTCGCATTCCCAGCCGTCATGGTCGCAATGAATGCGCTGGCCATCATAAATGCACGTCGATCACGCCATGAAATTGCTTATAAGGAGGAACCTTGATGACTGATATGATCGCAGAATTAATTGCAGCACGGTTTGCCGAAGAAACCACATTTGGAAAAGGCAAAGCGGCGTCTAGCGTCCACGCTCAACAGCTCAAGCATCGCTCCCGAAGGCGCTTCAAACCTGATGCCATCCCTGCTGAGACAATGGACATCCTCTTTTCCTGCGCTTTGTCTGCGCCGGCAAAGTCTGATTTACAGCAGGTAAGCATCATACAGCTTAGCGACGCAGATCAGCGTGAAGCCGTCACAGATCTCATTCCCTCAATGCCCTGGATAAAACAAGCACCTGAATTTTTAATCTTCTGTGGTGATGGTCGCCGTATTCAGCGAATCTGTGAACTTCGAGAAACTGAATTCGCACACGACCCCTTAGACGCCTTTCTAAACGCCGCCGCCGATGCCGCTATTGTCATGCAGAATTTTATTGTCGCGGCCGAAGCAGAAGGACTGGGATGCTGTCCCATAAGTGCGGTGCGTGAGGTCACGGGGGAGATTGCCGATCTTTGCGCCCTTCCTTCCAGTGTGTTTCCCTTCGCTGGTTTATGTGTTGGTCATCCAGATGATGACCCCGCGATAAGCGTAAGGCTGCCAACGCGCCTGACAGTCCACAAGAACCAGTATGACGACAGTCAACTTGAGAAAGAGCTTACGTCGTACGATCAGCGTTGGCGTGAGGTCAATTCGTACAGGACACAACGGAACATCGATAAATACGGCGAAGTTAAGCGGTATGGCTGGTCCGACGATAAAGCACGACAGACGTCTAACACGGATAGAATGAGCTTTACCCAGCATGTAAAAGCAAATGGATATGATATTTAGGCCTGTTAAAGCTTGATCTATTAAAAATAATAACCACTTTTCAGAGATATTTATATAAAGTAGATATATTACAATTAGCACACGCAAAAGGTGTTTAACGTGAAGTGCTATTCTACAAAACTCCGTCTGGGAAGGGGAGAACGTTATGGATAATTTTAATACGACCATACCGCCTAAATATTTTTTGAACCGCTCGAGAACAATCCAAAAAAACAAAGCGTCAGACCGAACGCTGTTAATGCACCAAGAGATTTGAATTTAATCGCGCGCACACTTATAAACACAGGCTTTTTAGACAAAAACGCGACAGCCACATCAACACGAAGCGCCGTTTACGCGGCTATTCGACAAGTACGTCAATCGCTTCAAAATCAGGATATTCTGTCGAAAGAACAAAGTCATGATGTCCATCCTGGCGATAAGATAGAACACGCCGTTCGCTCGGCTATTGTGCAAGGTCGCTTATCATTATCTCACCGTATCATCGCAGAAAGCGCTCATCAGAAAGAACCTCGTAAAATCATCGATGGCGGCATGACGCGTGCGCTACAAAGATTGAATGCACCGAGCAATCCTGACCAAGAATTAAAATCGCCCTACAGTCGGGCTTTACTTCCAACCATTTCACCACAGACATTCCAGGCAAACAGGCGCTTGGCTGAAGCGTTCACTCAAGAAGGTGACATTGCAGGCTTAGCAAATGTTATCGCCGATACCATTTCTGAAAACGGCAAGCAGAGCTATAGCGATGTAAAAGACTTTATATACACATTACGCAAAAGTTCGCCTGATGCCGCACAAAAACTTGAGGAAGAGATTCAATACCAATTAAAAGGTAAAGCGTTGCGACGCTTCCATAAGTTATTGATTAATCGGCCACCTGTTGAGGGTGATTTTGACTAGCCGGTGCGAGACTAGTTGACCATATGCTCTCGAATTGCAGCGCTGCGGACAGATTTACGTACTTTCTCAAATGCACGCACCTCTATCTGCCTTACCCGTTCACGGCTGATGCCGTATACAGAACTCAAATCCTGTAATGTCATGGGGTCGTCTTTGAGGCGGCGCTCTGTGAGGATGTGACGCTCTCGGTCCGTTAAACACTTCATCGCGCCTGATAGCATGTTGTGGCGATGACTAAATTCCTGACGTTCGGCGACGATGGTTTCCTGGTCTGTGCTCTCATCTCGAAGCCAATCGATCCATTCGCCCTCACTGTCATCGCGCAACGGTGCATTGAGGGAGTGATCTGGTCCAGCCAGACGTCGGTTCATATTGATCACTTCATGTTCAGAGACCTTTAGTCTCTTAGCAACAAAAGCCGTATGTTCAGGCGACAAATCCCCATCATGGATCGCTTGGAGTTCATTTTTCAGACGACGTAAATTAAAGAATAGTTTTTTCTGTGCTGCTGTCGTGCCCATTTTAACCAGCGACCACGAATGCAGAATGTATTCCTGCATTGCAGCCCTAATCCACCACATTGCGTATGTCGCTAAGCGGAAACCACGATCTGGATCAAATCGCTTAACAGCCTGCATCATCCCGACATTGCCTTCAGAAATCAGCTCGCCCACGGGCAATCCGTATCCTCGGTAACCCATGGCTATTTTAGCAACCAGTCTGAGATGGCTATTCACCAATTGGTGCGCGGCATCATCGTCCGCATCATCTCGCCAGCGTTCTGCGAGAGAAATCTCATCCTCATGCGTGAGCATTGGATAACGTCTAATGACTTGAAGGTACCGTGACAGATTACCTTCAGGTGTTGGATTAAAGTCTTTTGCGAGAGTTCCCATTGGCGACAGTCTTCTTTTGAGCTTTGGGTCGGCACAGTCGCGCGATGCTTTCTAACACCACGCCAGCATACAACCCGTCAAACTACGTTCCCGGCAATAGAGACGGTGATTTTAATCAGGTACTTTTATTATTATATTTGATCTAAACTGCTTATTAATTTTTGAATGTCTTTTGATAAGTCTATTTCAAACTTCATTTCCTGATGGGATATTGGATGTTCAAACCCTAGTCTATAAGCCTGTAACGCTTGATATTTGTACGCGCTCACCCGTTCTTGGATTTCAGGTTCACACATTTTCTTTGAGCGACTTCTTGGCAGGTAAGTCGGGTCACCTATCAAGGAGTTACCTATAGACAACATATGAACACGGATTTGGTGTGTCCGTCCTGTGAATAAATGGCAATCCACTAGTGCCCCGACGGAACCAACGGGGCGTATGACCTTATAATCCGTTATCGCTTCCTTGCCGCCAGACTTCACAACCGCCATGCGTTTGCGATTATGCGGGTCGCGGCCAATCCGCGTTTCAATCCGCCCTTGTGCTGGAGATGGCAAACCCCAAACCACAGCCATATAAGCGCGGTCGATACTGTGCACCTGAAACTGCTCAACAAGCCCCCGGTGTGCCACGTCGGACTTCGCGCATACCATCACGCCCGATGTATCCTTATCCAGCCTGTGCACGATCCCAGGGCGTGTCACACCGCCAATCCCTGATAGGGAACCCTCACAATGGTGTAGCAATGCATGAACCAAGGTGCCTGTCGCATGACCAGGTGCCGGATGGACAACAAGCCCTGGCGGCTTATCAATTACAATCAGATGGTCATCCTCATAAAGCACAGTCAGAGGAATATCTTCAGGCTCTGGCTCAGCTGGAATTGGCGGTGGTATCGTTAATTGATACTGCTCCCCGGCTTGAATTTTCTTCGAGGCATCATCGACGGCCCCTAATGGACCGGTCAATTGGCCTTCGTTAATCAATGCCTGAATCCGGTTTCTGGACATGTCAGGGACGTTATCCGTTAACCAACGATCTAACCGAAGACCGTTGTCATCTGCGCTCACCATTAGCTCATAAATTTGCGCGTCGGTCATTTTGACTCAAAACCTGTATTCATGCTCAAAACCTCATAGACTTGACAAGCATAGCCGTCCCGACGATGAAGACCAGACATCAAAAGCGAATGGGTAACAAATGATGCGCGCACTAAAAGCAATTGTCATCGGCATGGGGGTCATGATTGTCATGGCCGTCGCGTTAATTGGTTATGGCCTCTATAAAAAATCGATCGAGCCTGGCTGGAAGTTATTTGGAAAACCGGCTGTTGATGCGACACCTGTGGACACAAATGCGCCCTTGGTCTCGTTTAACGATATTGATCTTGGCTTAATCGATGGATGCAAGATTACGGATGTTAAGCCAGATGGGCGACGCGCCTATGTGATGACTGGTCCTGCCAGTGTATGTGACAGCATTATTGTCATCGATATCAAGGATGGCCGCATCATTGGCCGCATTAAGAATTAAGTGATTGTCCAGATAGACCCACTCCTTGCTGAGGCCATCCAGCGCGCTGCGGGTGTATCCTATCCGCATGAATGTTGCGGTCTTCTGACAGGTGAAAAATCTGGCAACAACGTGATCATCACCGGCGTACACCAAAGTGAAAACGTCACCTCAGGCGATCCCACGCGAGGATTTGAAGTCGACCCGAAATTGCGATTTGATTTGATGCGCATGGTTGAGAGCTTGGGCGACGGCACCGAAATCATCGGCCATTACCATTCACATCCAGATCATCCAGCTGAACCGTCAGCAACTGACTTATCAATGGCCTATGAAACCGATTTTATCTGGTTGATTTGTGCGTCGTCGAAAGTTGGTGGCGGTAACATAGGCGCGTTCCGCCCAAAATCAGATCGCAGTGATTTTGAGACCTTAGAATTGTCTATTGAGCAGATCATCTAAGTCCGAGCTTGTACACTCTGAACACTTTCTGACCATGTATCATCAAGGTGCTTCGCCCAGTACGCATCATGAATTTGACGTGTCATTGGGCCCATACTGCCGCTCCCAATATCACGCCCATTCAATTTTGTAATCGGCATAATACCGCCAGCGGTTGAGGTCGCAAAAACCTCGTCTGCATTCAAAGGTTCATCACGTGAAATCGGACGCTCAACAACATCGAATTTAAGTTCGTGTGCGATCTCTAATGCTGATCGACGGGTAATACCCTCGAGCACACCAGCATCAGGCGTCGCGATCTGGTTATCTTTGACGGTGAAAACATTAAATCCAGGGCCTTCCGTTATATTTCCCGCCGCATCTGTTAAGATTGCCGCTTTGGCGTCGTGCTCATATGCGTCATAGAGCCCCATCACGAGATCTAGCCAATGATAGTTTTTAACGCGCGGATCAATCGAGGCGCTGGATATACGCTGAATGTCAGAAATAAATACGGATAGGCCATTTTCACGCTCTTCAGGACGTAGAATCCAACCGAAGGGAATAGCAAAACAGATCAGCTGGTTGATGGCATCGCGTGGATCGCGAGAGAACGTCGGCGACACGCCACGGGTCAAGATCATCTCAACATATGCATCTTCATGCCCGGATCTTATGACACATTCCGCCAGGATTTTTTCCAGTTCCTGACGACTGACGGGAAGTGTCATATGGATTTTCTCTAGCGAAGCAATAAACCGGTCAATATGCGTATCTAGACGAAAGAACCGTCCTTTCCAAACATGCACTACATCATATGTCGCGTCAGAGCGCAGGAACCCCCAATCCAAAACAGAGATTTTCGCCTCGCTTATGGGGACGAATTCCCGGTTGATATAGGCCACTCCTGACGGCGTATTCATGGCGCATCTCCTGGATCAATAGATATTTCATAATGGCTCTATCCAGGCACTTAAGGACTGATAGAGTGCATATGAACAGAGATAAAGCATACGAGAACAAATGACCCGTCGCACACTCTTTATCGCATATTATTTTGCCATCTTCCTTCAAGCTGGCACTTACGGACTGACATTTTTGTTGCCTCCTTTGTTTGCAACTTTTGGCGGCACTGAGACAGATGTCGGGTTTGTCCTTGGCATTACCGCCATCTCAACAATCATCACCATTCTTTGGCTTGGACACCTAACGGCATGTCTAGGCCAGATGCAGACCATCGCCATTTCAAGTGTTCTGATTACCGTTGCGCTGTTTATCTTTGGGATGGCTGACAGTCTGGATGGCGTTATCTATGCCGCCGGTGCACTTCTCGGCGTTGGATGGGGCCTTTATTACGTCCTGACGCCCGTAGTTCTGACACAGCTGATTGCCGCTACTGAGCGGGTCCGCGCCTTTACGCTACTCTCTGTATTTGTCATGGCAGGGTTTGGCTTGTCACCCGTACTGGGGGGCTCTTTGGTCAAACTAGGCTATGGTATTGAGTTCGCATTCATACTGCTGGGCTTGTTGTGCCTCATAAGCGGAGGCATTTTCTGGATGCTCAAAGGAGCCGTCGCTACGCATTCCATCACATCAATCAAGCAAGAGAATTCTGAACTCTCTATCTCGATCACCCTTCAAGTCCTACGCACCAAAGCACTAAGACCCATCATCATGGTCTGGCTTGGCGCATCCGTATTTGCCGCTGTCGCTAACTTCCAGACAGTCTATGCCGGATTACGTGGATTGGATTACTCGTGGTACTTCCTGGCCTATACCATCACCGTAGTGATCTGCCGCATGGTCCTCGCCGAGTTTATAGGTGGGCGGGCACCTTATGGCGTTATCGCAGCACTCCTCGCCGTTATGACAGCAAGCATTCTGTTATTGCTCGTGCTTGGCGACAGTAGTGCCTTGTATGTGCTTGCAGCCGTCTTGTTTGGCATTGGCTACGGCGTGTCATACCCCATCGTCAAAGCCATGGGAGCCAACGACGCCACGCCAGAGATCATGAGCCAGACGCTACAGATCTTTGGCGTCGCTTACTTTATCGGCGTGTTCGGATTCCCATTTATCGCAGGTTGGATCATCAACAGTTTCGGTATGACACCGCTGTTATATGTCGCGGCGATCATGGCGACCATTGAATGCCTTGCAGCGTTACTGAGATACCAAAACGACCGACGTCAGTGAATTTCTTTGGCCGCACCAATTGCTGACTTCAACATTTCGAAGTTGAAGTCAGGGCTTTTGGCTGCATCAAGAATTTTCGCCTCACGCTTGGCAATCAACTCAACCATCGCAGGGATCTGTTTAACCACGTCTTTAGGGATCATAACTGCACCGTGGCGATCAGCATGCACAATGTCATCTGTGACAACTGTCAAACCATAGACCGTTGCCTGACAGTCGAAATCA
This sequence comes from Rhodospirillaceae bacterium UBA4468, assembly GCA_002389385.1. GTDB lineage: Bacteria > Pseudomonadota > Alphaproteobacteria > Rhodospirillales > Casp-alpha2 > UBA4479. Next base: position 8,752 of record DGOK01000129.1, read on the forward strand.
ACCAAATGTACCCAAGCGTGGCTTGGGCCAACTTCGCCACCGAGCAAATTAAAATCACGGACGCTATCCGTCACATCACGGAACGAGCCGTTCGTAACGCCGCCAACCGCACCCAGACCTTTATGGACGTGCGTCTGAACTTCACCCCAGAACGCGCCATAGCCTGGCACTGGGTCGATATCTTGAATGACAACAATGGTCGGACCAGGGTTTTGAGAAACATACTCGTAGTAATCCAAACGCATTTTTGCTGCCACGTCACCACTTGCCGCTGAAGGTTCAGCAGCGCGGATCAATGCTGTTCGCGCATAACCACAGATAGGCGACAGGTCAGGGTCCAATGCCACAAGCGGCTCAGTTGTATACCCATGACCACGACGTTCCGGCATGATTTCCTCAATCGCGTTACAGATTGTAGGTGTGTCCCACTGGGTCAACCTCTGCAAGTCATCTTCGGTAATGTCGCTCATCTTGTCTCTCCATTAACTTTAAAAATTTAGTCGCTTAATTCGAATATCAGCGTCCATTGTTTTTTCGCCATTCGGCGAAAGCATCTTTGTTTTCCTGTTTGGTCGACGGGTACAGGCCAATGACACCTTGGCCATCATTTACGCGTTCCGTCACAAAATCTTCGAATGCCGTCATTTCTGTCGCCTCATGCGCGATGTCATCAGCCAGATGCAGCGGCACCACCACAACACCCTCGCCATCACCAACGATGACGTCACCCGGGAATACAGCAACATCACCACAACCGATCGGGCCGTTGAGCTCAATCGCTTGATGTATCGTCAGGTTTGTTGGTGCTGATGGGCGCTGGTGGTACGTTGGAATATCAAGATTTGCGATCTCAGGGCTATCACGAAAACCACCGTCTGTGACAACACCCGCAACACCGCGTTTCATCATGCGTGTCACCAGAATAGAGCCTGCAGACGCGGCACGTGCATCTTTCCGGCTATCGATAACCATCACGAAACCTTCAGGAATTTCCTCAACACCAACCCGTTGCGGATGCTTCGGGTCTTGGAACACCGATATCGGGTTCAAGTCTTCGCGCGCAGGGATATAGCGTAAGGTATAAGCTTGCCCGACCATATTTTTAGACTTCTGGCTAAGCGGTAAGACTTCTTGAAGAAACTGGTTGCGCAGCCCTACTTTGAACAACGCCGTACTAATGGTTGCCGTGCTTGCATTCATCAACTTCTCGCGCGTTGCCGCGCTAAGTTCAGTCTTGCTCATGATCGTCTCCAGTTAGTAAATGTCAGGCTCGCCGACAGGGGCACCAAAATCAGTTTCCAAGAAATCGAAATCGCAACCTTCATTCGCTTGCTTGATATGTTTTGAGAACATCCAGCCATAGCCACGCTGAAACTTAGGTTCAGGCTGCGTCCAGGCGGCACGTCGTTTCGCAAGTTCTTCTTCGCTTACCAGCATATCGATGGTGCGATTAGGAATGTCGAGTTTTACGATATCGCCGGTTTTTAGCAATGCCAGTGGACCACCAATATGTGCTTCAGGTGCAACATGAAGGATACAAGCACCGTAGCTTGTACCGCTCATCCGGGCATCAGACATACGCAGCATGTCGCGAACGCCTTCTTTAATAAGCTTCTTGGGGATCGGTAGCATACCCCATTCAGGCATGCCGGGACCACCTTGTGGACCCGCACCGCGGAAAACCAAAACATGGTCAGCCGTTACATCCAAATTCTCATCATCAATGGCTGCTTTGAGCTCTGGGTAGGTATCGAATACCAGCGCCGGACCTTCATGATTATTAAAGCGAGGATCACATGCAGACGGCTTAATGACACACCCATCGGGAGCTAAATTACCTTTAAGCAGAGCTAGAGAACCGTGTTCATAAAGCGGATTATCGAGCGGACGAATGACATCGTCATTGTAAACTTCGGCACCCTTAAGTGCTTCACCCCAAGTCTCCCCTGAAACCGTCATGGCATCCAAGTTCAGCTTGTCCGTCAGTCTGGACATCAACCCCTTAAGACCGCCCGCGTAAAAGAAATCTTCCATCAAATACGTTGAGCCACTTGGCCTTACGTTCGCAATTACCGGTACATGACGAGACGCAGCATCAAGATCTTCCATGCCGAAATCAATGCCGGCACGTTTTGCCATCGCAACCAAATGGATCACTGCATTCGTTGAACACCCCATAGACATCGCCACAACAGCTGCATTATCGCACGCTGCACGGGTAATAATCTGATCAGGCGTTTGATCTTCCCAAACCATATCAACAATACGTCGGCCGCAACCAGCTGCCATACGAATGTGATTTGCATCGGGGGCTGGAATTGAGCTTGTACCCGGCAGACAAAGACCCAATGCATCCGCAATGGCCGTCATCGTCGATGCCGTGCCCATTGTCATGCATGTGCCGTGTGAACGCGCAATACCTGCTTCGATATCGCCCCATTCCTCAGTAGAAATATTACCAGCCCGTCGCTCGTCCCAATACTTCCATGCATCAGAACCGCTACCTAAAGCTTGGCCTTTATAGTTGCCGCGCAGCATTGGCCCCGCAGGCAGATAAATCATTGGCAACCCAGCGCTAATACCGCCCATAACGAGAGCCGGTGTCGTCTTATCACAGCCCCCCATTAGAACAGCGCCATCGATCGGGTGAGAGCGAATAAGTTCTTCGACTTCCATCGCCAACATATTGCGGTAAAGCATGGTTGTTGGCTTAACGAATTGCTCGGCCAAAGACATCGCTGGCAGTTCAATCGGGAAACCGCCTGCCTGTAAGATACCGCGGCGCACATCGTCAGCACGCTGGCGGAAATGGGCATGGCACGGATTAATGTCTGACCAGGTATTGATGATAGCGATCATTGGCTTGCCTTGCCAATCGCTCGGGTCATACCCCATCTGCAATGTCCGGGAGCGATGCCCAAATGCGCGAAGGTCATCTGGAGCATACCAACGGCTTGAGCGGAGGTCTTCGTACTTCTTTTTAATTTTTGTCATCGCTCACGTCTATTTTAGTGGAAACCATCAGCAACAGCGAACATGAAGGCAATCACGGCTATGCCTAACAGTACGCCAACGATTCCAGGAGCCACGCCATAAAAGTTACTATTGGGCATGGTCCCTTCTTCTAGATCGTCATGTAAATTTTGTGGATTAGACATAATATACTCCCTTTAACTAAGCGCTTGTGGCATCCACAACGCGATGATTGGGAAGAACAATACCAGCACCATGCCAATGATCTGCAAACCAATGAACGGAAGGACGCTGACAAAAATTTCCTGCAAAGTAACATCTTTTGGTGCGACCGATTTTAGCCAGAAACACGCAGGGCCAAAAGGTGGCGACAGGAAGTAGATTTGAATGTTCATCACGAACAGCACGCCAAACCAGACTGCTGCCCAATCAGGTTGCATCCCAAGTTCAGGGGCTAAATCACGGACAACCGGCGCAAACACCGGAACCGTGATAAATATAATCGCGATCCATTCCATGAAAGTACCAAGCACCACCAGAATGGCCATCATGATCATGATCGTGCCAAGCGCACTCAGTCCCGTACCCTTAATCAAATCACGCATAAAGTCTGCGCCACCGATCAAGTTATAAAGACCAACAAAAGCCACAGCGCCAAGGATCAACCAGATGATGGTACCGACGACAGCCATTGTGTTCGCAAGACAATCTCGGAGCAGCGCATAACTAAACTGAAACCGGACTGCGGCAACAAGGATTGCACCGAAGACACCGACAGCAGCCGCTTCAGTGACGCTTGTGATGCCACCGTAAATTGAGCCCATCACACAAACGATCAAAAGGATGCATAAACCAACAGCTAGAATCTGATGCTTACCAAGCTTTGATTCATTACCCGTTTTCAGCGCGATCTCGGCAGCAGTTGGTGCCAATGATGGATTGATGTTGCAGCGTATTAAAACGAATGAAACATAGAAAGTTGCAAGCATCAGGCCAGGAAGGAAACCAGCAGAGAACAAATCTCCGATACCGACGTTTGCGCTCAAGCCATAAACAATCATCACGATTGAAGGCGGGATAAGGGTTGCCAATGCACCAGCTGCACAGATCAAACCGATTGTTAATTTACGGTCATATCCCAGTCGCAACATTTGTGGCAGCGCAACAAGACCGAGCATAACGATCTCGCCACCCATGACGCCTGACATCGCCGCGAGAATAACCGCAACAACTGTTGTTTGAACAGCAACGCCGCCGCGTAATCCACCCGCAAAGATAGACATCGCATCGAACAAATCCTGAGCAATACCGGCACGCTCCAAGATTGATGCCATCAAGACAAAGAACGGCACTGCCACCAATGGGTACTTTTCCAAAAGGTCCATGGCGTTTGTAGACACCAGGTACATGCCTGTGTTGCCGTAAAAGACGAGGGCGCATATCACTGAAATAATCAAGGTGACAATACCGAGCGGCATGCCTGTCATCATCAGCGCGAGAAGCGCCATAACAATAACCAACGAGATCGTTCCTATGCCAATCTCTTCCCGGTCGACCCTGAATTGATCAACAAAATTAGAACTGGCACCAGCGATGGACTCATCAATGCCAAGCATCATCCCGTCAGCAACATCGTAATGACCAAACATGGAGACTAGGAGTCTCACGCAGATCAATGCGAGCGTGGCATAAACGGTGAATTGCAGGAAATTACTACGGAAATGGCGACTTAGATTGACCAGCAATTGAACAAGATAAACAAACAAACCTGTGACGAGAACGGTCTTGAGCACCATAGGTAACGGCGAATTCCATGCCGTTCCACCGCGCTCAACCAGATCAATACTCTCAAGGGCGCGAATAAGCGTATCTGACACCAACATATAAAGTGCAAAAACACCGACCACCATCGCGAATAGATCAAGCCACCAGCGCGTTCGCTCTGTCGCCATCAAATAAAATACGGTAATACCGATATGACGTTTTTGAAGCGTCACAAAGCCAGCAGACAACATCCACGCAGATGCACAAAGCACCATAACGACTTCGAAAACCCACTGCGTAGGTGAATGGAAAAAGTAACGGGCGACGACTTCCCATAATGTACAAAAAGCCGCAAGCAAATATAGATTGCTAACGGCAAGACCAAGAAATCGACTGAAGTGATCAACTGAGCTATTAAAAGCAGACCCTTTAGGTGCGCCAACCATTCGCTCGGTAATACCGTCAATACCGTTCATTACATCGCCCTCAAAATTTTATAATTAAATACATACGTACCGCCACGCCGGGATCCGACGTGGCGGCTCGTAGAGTCTTTAGATTACTTCAACAGACCCGTTGAACGCATGAACTTGAGGTGCGCATCAAGTGCTTCTTGAGCGAGAGGAGATTTCGCAGCGAAATCTTCCCAAGCACCAACAGCAATTGCGCGGAACTTGGCACGCTCTTCTGGTGTCCAGTCAATGACTGTAATGTCAGTACCTGCACGTTGCTCAGCAGCGATCGCCTGATCTTCTAGATCAGCTTCACGGCGCATAGCGTCATAAGATGCCTGATACCACATTTCGAGGTTTGTCTGGTCACTTTTGCTCATCTTGTCCCAGACTTTCTTGTTCACAATAAACTGCAGAACAGCCATTGAGTGAATGCCAGGGTAGATTGGGTATTTTGCAATCTTATACATGCCACTTGCGTGGTTGTTCACGTGAGCAGATGCATCAGCCGCATCGATAACCTTTTTCTCAAGTGAAGTGTAAACTTCTGAGAATGGCAGAGAAACTGGTGCAGCACCAACGCGCTTGAACACTTCAGCAGCAAGACCTTCAGGGGAACGAACTTTAACACCTTTAAAGTCGTCGATGCCTCTGATTGGAATAGTCGACACGAATGCTTCTTTTGCATATGGACCACAACCGATGACGTGTACTTTACCTTTAGTGTACTTGTCATAGAGTTTTTGCAGGATTTCTTTACCACCGCCGTACTGGCAGAAGGTACGAACTTGATCAACAGTATCATAACCAGCAATCAGATCGCCGATAATCGCGAACGCAGGGTCACGACCAGAGAAATATGAAACTGCATTCAGGTCACCATCAAGGATGCCGTTAGCAACTGCATCAATTGTCTCACGGTGTGGGACAACAGCTTTAGTTGGCAGCACGTCGATCATGAGAGAACCACCGGTCATCTCGCCGAGCTTTGGCGCGAACTTGTCTGTCATGAAACGGTGCGCCCAGTCACCAGCTTTAGAACTAGCTTGAACTTTAAGCGTTTTAGCGTCGGCGGCGTGTGGTGCCGCTGACAATACAAATGCCCCTAGTGACAGGGCAATAATTGACTTTTTTAACATTTGGAGACCTCCCGAAATAACTTTTGTAATTTAGTTGAATTTGACTCAACGCTCGTTGATATACTAATATATCAATTGAGCCGTCAAGGAATATGTTACTTAACTTACATCAACTGAGAAACCAATTAGGGCGTTCAAGTTTATGATGAGTCAACACTTCAAACATCAAAACTGGATACTGTATTAATGCCAGACTCATCTTTTGAACGTGCGCAAGGCGGAAACCTACTCCGCCGTGAGCCAGGTATTTCAGCCGTTCAACAGGTGTATGAAGACGTCCGCCATCAGATCATTAACCTGACATTAGAGCCTGGCACGACGATCTCAAAAAATCAGGTCGCGCAAAAATATGGCATTAGTCCAACGCCTGTTCGAGAAGCCATGCTGCGATTAGGCGAAGAAGGTCTCGTCAATATACTCCCGCAATCACGGACATCCGTATCACTTATTGATATTCAGCAAGCGCGCGAAATTCACTTTTTGCGATTAAGCGTCGAGGTTGAAGTTGTTCGAGTTCTTGCGAAATCCATTGAAAAGCCTGGCGTCGACGAGCTTAAAGCTTGGATTCACCGACAGAGCACAGAGCTTAAAGCCGGCGATCAGAGCGCATTTAAATTAGCCGACAACCATTTTCACGAAGAAATGTTCGAGCAAGCTGGCGTCCAGGGATTGATGCGGCTACTCGATACGCGCCGTGGTCATTACGATCGCATTCGCGGTCTCTTCCTAATGGTTCAAGTTCGTAGAAAAACTGTAATCAAAGAACACCGGGCGATTGTCGCCGCTCTCGAGAGTGGCGATGAAACTGCCGCCGAAGCCGCCGTTAGAAAACACCTTGGTAAGTCACTTGCCATTGTTGACGACATCCGAGATCGCTACCCAAGTTATTTTCTTTAAGCCAAACACTTCGATACATTGCTAAGGAGCAGCCCTATGACCACGCCTTCACCAGAATCAATCGTCAACGACGAACAACTCGCCGAGTATCAGAGCAAAGGCTTCGTTGTTATTGAGGATATTTTTTCCGCCGATGACATCAAGGCGATGGACGAGGCGATGGCGGGTCTGGTCGAAAGCGCACGCGATTTAACAGACCACACGGACGTGATTGATCTAGAGCCTTCACATACACCTGAAAACCCACGTGTCCGCCGCATTAAGGAGCCGTTCCTCAATCATCCAGTTTTCCATGAGATGGCAAAACGTCCAAAGCTCATTGCAGCGTTAACGCGGTTGATCGGCCCGAACTTGCGAATGCATGGATCAAAAATCAATTTGAAATCAGCAACATTTGGATCACCCGTTGAGTGGCATCAGGATTGGGCATTCTATCCCCATACCAATGATGATGTGCTTGCGGTTGGTGTCATGCTTGATGCAATGACCGAAGACAATGGCCCTCTCCTTTGCATTCCGGGTTCTCACAAAGGCCCCACCCATGACCATCATCAGGAAGGCCGGTTTATCGGCGCCGTTGACCCTGACACTTCAGGAATAGATTTTTCGAAGGCTGAAAAGATAACCGGTAAAGTGGGTTCATGCAGTTTCCATCATGTCCGGATGATGCACGGTTCTGGACAAAATACATCAGGCAAAGATAGGCGGTTGCTATTGCTACAAGTTGCCGCAGCCGATGCATGGGATATTCGTGGCATGTCTAGAATCGGTTCATGGGAACAGTTCGAAGCCACAATGATCGCAGGGGATGTGACCAACGAACCTCGTCTTGTCCCTGCCCCTATCCGCCTTCCCTTCCCCGAGCCTGAGAAAAAAGGTTCGATCTACGAAAGCCAGTCCATGGCTAAAAACAAATTCTTCGGGGCTCCCCCATCTTCTGACGCAGCTGAATAATAGAAAGTAATAATATGAAACGAGTTCTTGTCACGGAAACCATGCACCCGTGTGGATTGGAAATTTTGGCTGGACGGGATGACATTGAAGTTGTCCATCTTGAGGGCGACATTCGTCCAGAAACGCTTTTGGCGCACATGCCTGGTGTTCACGCAATCGCAGCAAGATCTGCTGAACTGACTGCTGATATTTTAAACCATGCTAATGAGCTTGAGGTCATTTCGCGCCATGGCGTGGGCTGTGACCTTATTGATGTTGAATACGTCAGTGGTCGCGGTATCCCGGTCGCCATTGCATCCGGGGCGAATTCTTTATCCGTCGCCGAACACACGATGGCGCTCATGATGGCGCTCGCGAAAGAGCTACCCGCGCAAGACAAGATGGCAAAAAGCGGCAACTGGCATAAGCGCAACGAGTTCCGAGTACGGGATTTCCAAGGCGCAAAGATCCTGATCGTTGGATTTGGCCGGATCGGGCGACTTATTGCACCAATGTGCAAAGCCTTTGGCATGGACGTTGTTGTCGCTGATATTAAGCTCGACCGTGAGCTTGCTGATCAAATGGGTGTGCGTGCCGTCGAGGATTTCCGCCCAGAACTCCCCACTGCAGATTTCCTGACGCTGCATGTGCCGCTCTACCCTGAAACGCATCACCTGATTTCAACGGACGAATTCGATGCAATCAAACGTGGCGCTATTATTCTAAATTGCGCACGTGGTGGCATTGTCGACGACGATGCCCTCATTAAAGCTCTCGATAGCGGTCAGATCGATGGCGCAGGTATTGATGTATTGAGTGTTGAGCCACCTGATTCCAACCACCCTATTTTTAGGCACGATGACGTTCTTATCACTCCGCACAATGGGGCCGCATCTGTATCATCAGCGATTGCGATGTCACGTATGACAGCTGAGAATATTCTCGACTGTTTTGATGGCAAGCTTCGTGATGATTGCACCTTTAACCTGGAGTTGTTGAAAGCATCATGAGCACCGAACAACCTGCACGCGTTTCAGCCGATGGCATGACAGCTCTTGGCACGCAAATTTTTACCACCGCCGGCGCGTCTCAAGACGAAGCCTTCGCCATTAGCGCAAATCTCGTGAACTCAAACCTATCCGGGCATGATAGCCACGGCGTTGTTCGCATTCCCAGATACCTGATGTGGGAGCGCACGGATAACCTTAAGTTTGGGCAGCATGCAGAAGTTGTCGTCGATGGTGATACTTTTGCGATCATTGAAGGCAATAAGGGCTTTGGCCAGGTGGTCGGCAAAGAAGCCGTCGACATTGGCATCAACAAAGCCAAACAAAATGGAATCGCAATCATCGCACTTAGGCGTGCGGGTCATCTTGGACGTATTGGCCGCTGGGCCGAAGAAGCATGTGCCAATGGCCTGGTCTCGATAAATTTCGTCAACGTTTCTGAAAGTAATCTGGTTGCCCCTTTCGGTGCCGCAGATCGACGCATCTCAACAGCACCCGTTACGATTGGTGTACCTAATCCTGGCGGTGATGATTTTATTTTAGATTTTGCAACGTCGAAAGTTGCAGAAGGCAAAGTCATGGTTGCACTTCGGGGTGGAAAGCCTGTCCCTGAAGGTGCGCTGATTGACGGTGACGGAAAACCAACAATTGACCCAACGGCTATGTACGGTGACTTGAAGCCAGGTGACGTTGCTGACCCACGGGCTGGCGCTGGCGCACTCTTAACAATGGGTGAGCACAAAGGCTCAGGCTTGGCATTGGCGTGTGAATTGCTGGCTGGCGCACTCACCGGTTCTGGCACAACAGGGCCTGGCGTAAAAACGCACAACGGCATGTTCTCGGTTTATTTCAAACCGGAAATTCTTGACGACGGCCACGGATTTGCAAGCGGCGTTAAAGACTATATCGATTTTGTAAAATCAGCCCGCCCACGCGATCCCGATCAACCCGTCATGATTCCAGGCGACCCTGAACGTAAATCTCGCGCAGACCGCACCGCAAACGGTTTCGAAATTGCGGGGGCAGCTTGGAATAGCATATTGGACGCAGGCGAAGGCTTGGGTCTCGACAAAGAACAAATGTCTGCAACAGCACTTTTTAAATAAAAATCATCGGAGAGAAACAAAATGGCTAAAGAAAATCTACGGACGCGTATGCTCCGCGGCGATGTATTGTCTGGTACATTTTTAAAGACACCTGCATTTCAAATGATAGAAATACTCGCAATGTCGGGCATGGATTTTGTTTGCCTGGATGCAGAGCACGCACCTTTCGACCGCGTCGCGATTGATGCATGTATGGCAGTTGGCCGCGCACTCGACTTTCCGATCCTCGTACGTATTCCCGATGGCAATCAGGCTGAGATTCTAAAGGTTCTCGATTGCGGCGCGACAGGCATCGTTGTGCCACACGTTGCGACGCCTGAGAAAGCTGCAAACATCGCCAAATGGTCGCGCTTTGGTCATGGCGGTCGAGGCTATGCCGGATCAAGCCGTTGGGCAGATTACACAACGCGTTCAATGCCTGAGCTTTTAAAGAAGAGTGCAGAAGAAACCATCGTCATCGCACAAATAGAAGAGCCTGAAGGCGTTGAAGCGATTGATGCGATTGCGGCCACGGATGGGATCGACGGATTATTCGTTGGCCCAGCTGACCTCGCAGTATGCATGGGGCTTACCGATACCAGCGCACCTGAAGTCATGGCAGCCATGAAAACTGTTGGTGATGCAGCAAAGAAGCACGGCTGTGGCGCAATGACATTTATCGGCAATACGTCACAAGCAGCTGCCTTAAAAGAGTTGGGAATCCACATGTTCTTCGTAGCGTCCGAGCAATCCTTCATTTTAAATGCTGCGAAAACTGTTGCCGGCGATTTAAAGAAATAAACTGAATTTCAAACTTTATATAGAGACGAGAAACATCAAATGATCACGTACTTAAAGAAGGGCAAAAGCGCCGAAGACGTTGCCAAAGCAGATGCCAAAGTTCGCACCACAGTCGAAGGCATTCTGGCTGATATCGAAAAGCGCGGCGACGACGCCGTCCAGGAACTCGCACAAAAATTTGATGGCCATGCGGCTGAGAATTTTCGCCTTAGCCCAGATGAAATCAACGCAGCGATTTCAAAAGTATCAGCGAGCGACATCGACGACATTAAGTTCGCTCAAGCACAGGTTCGGAACTTTGCTGAAAAGCAAAAAGAATGCCTGAAAGATCTCGAAGTTGAGACAATGCCTGGTGTCATTCTTGGTCACAAAAACGTACCCGTGAATTCCGTCGGCTGTTATGTCCCCGGTGGTAAATACCCAATGGTGGCGTCTGCACATATGAGTGTGCTGACCGCTAAAGTCGCTGGCGTTAAACGAATTGTTGCCTCGGCCCCTCCACATAATGGCGAACCACATCCCGCCATCGTTGCAGCGATGCATATGGCAGGCGCTGATGAAATTCTGGTGTTAGGTGGTATTCAAGCCGTCGGCACAATGGCCTTGGGCACACAAAGTGTCGACGCCGTCGATATGCTGGTTGGTCCCGGCAATATGTTTGTCGCCGAAGCCAAGCGCCAATTATATGGACGCGTCGGTATCGACTTGTTTGCAGGCCCAACTGAGACACTGGTCATCGCGGACGATAGCGTCGACGCAGAAATTTGCGCTGTCGATATTCTAGGACAGGCCGAGCACGGCCCCACGTCACCTGCGGCATTACTCACAAACTCTCGTGCTCTCGCCGAAGCAACAATGGTTGAGATTGAGCGTCAGCTCGGTGTCCTGCCAACTGCCGAGATTGCCCGTGAAGCCTGGGAAAATTATGGCGCCATCATCCTGTGCGACAACATCGATGAAATGGTCGAGGAAGCAGATCGCTTGGCTTACGAGCATGTGCAAGTAATGACTGAAGATCCTGATTACTTTAAAGACAATATGACCAACTATGGTGCATTGTTCTTGGGCCCCCGCACGAACGTCTCGTTTGGCGATAAAGTCATTGGCACCAATCACACACTTCCTACGAAAAAAGCCGCACGTTACACAGGTGGTCTTTGGGTCGGGAAGTTTATGAAGACGTGTACCTATCAAAAGGTTCTCACTGATGAAGCCTCAGCACTGGTCGGTGGATACTGTTCACGACTTTGCGCCATCGAAGGTTTTGCCGGACACGGAGAACAAGCCAACATTCGCGCACGCCGTTATGGTGGCAACAGTGTCGAGCCTTATGGAATTGTCGCAAAAGAATGAGTGACGCCTCTCCCTTACCTAAAACACCTAGCTTCCGATTGGATGGTCGCCGCGCGCTGGTGACAGGTGCTGGTCGCGGCATTGGCAAGGCGATTGCGGTTGCCCTTGCTGATGCAGGTGCTGATGTGACGTTAGTCTCGCGGACATTAACTGAGGTTGAGGCTGTTGCTGCAGGCATACGTGAAAACGGTGGCAAGGCAGCGGGCCGCGCACTTGATGTGATGGACCAGGACCGCACAAAAGCGATGATTTCAGCTGAAGGGCCTTTCGACATTCTGGTCAACAATGCGGGCGGCAATCGTCCGCAAGAACTCGGCGACATCACATCTGAAGATTATGACGCAGTGACCAACTTGAATGTGCGGTCTGTGATCTTCCTTTGCCAGTCCGTCGCAAAAGGCATGATTGCTGACAACATCAAAGGGTCGATCATCAATATTTCATCCCAGATGGGACATGTTGGTGGACCAAAGCGTGTTGTCTATTGTGCAACCAAGCATGCCATCGAAGGTGCGACCAAAGCCATGGCTTGGGAATTGGGCGCTCATGGCATTCGTGCGAATACACTCTGCCCAACGTTTATTGAAACACCCATGACAGCACACATGCTGGAAGACACGGAGTTCCGAAATTTCGTCACATCCAAAATCGCCCTTGGCCGCATTGGCCAGGTCGAGGATGTAATGGGCGCGGCTATCTTTTTAGCTTCGGACGCGTCAGCACTTGTCACCGGATCATCATTGATGGTCGACGGTGGCTGGACAGCGGCTTAAAGCATGTTTGAAACACCCATCATCCCTCGCGTTTCCGAAACTGACGGCGCCGGCCATATCAACAATGTGTTTGTGCCGATCTGGTTTGAAGCCGGACGCCGGGAAATTTTCCGCATCTTGACGCCAAGCCTGAAGTTCGATGACTGGCACGTTGCACTGGTCAATATGAATGTCGATTACTTAGGGCAGATTTATTTTGACCAAGACTGTCTCGTCAAAACCTGGGTTGATAAAATAGGTACCAAAAGCTTTGGGCTTTATGAAGAAATTTGGCAAGGCGACCGACACTGTGCCTCGGGCACTGTCGCCTATGTATATATGGACTATGCCGAAGGACGCGCTGAACCCGTTCCAGACAACGTCCGCACAATGCTCCGTGCGCACATGAAAGAAGAATAAGATGACGCAAACTGTTTATATTGGATCAGGTGCTGGTTTTGCCGGAGACCGCCTAGACGCCGGCGTCGCCGTTGTCGAAACATTAAAAGACCGGGACGGTCCCAAGTATTTGATCTTTGAGGTAATGGGCGAACGCACATTGGCCATCGCGCAGCGCATCAAAATGCGTAACCCTGAACTGGGATATTCTCCATACCTGGAGCCATATCTGCGGAACGTCTTAGTCGCCGCCAAGCAACATGGCGTCACAATTGTCGCGAACCTTGGCAATGCAAACCCTATGGGTGGTGCCAAGCGCGTCCATGAATTGGCCGAGGAACTCGGCGTCAAAGGCCTGCGCGTCGCCGTTGTTCTGGGTGATGATCTGTTAGCGTTTATGGATGGTGATGAAGTCGCTGCCTTGCCGACCATTGAAGGCGTCAGCATTGATGGCAAAGAGATTGTCGCAGCCAATGCGTATTTGGGCGCACGCCCCGTCGCCGAGGCTTTAAAACTTGATGTTGATATAGTGCTGGTTGGGCGCACCACCGATGCCGCCCTTGTCTTGGGGCCATTGATCCATGAATTTGGTTGGGGCGAGACCGATTGGGATCTTTTGGCGTCCGGCACTCTCGCAGGCCATCTTTTAGAATGTGGCGGGCAAGTCACCGGCGGGTATTTTTGTGACCCAGGCTTCAAAGATGTCCCTGGTATGGACAACCTCGGCTTTCCAATCGGTGAAATTAACGCGGACGGCTCCATCGTTATTACCAAGGCAGAAAACACCGGCGGTCTTGTGAGCAAAGCAACGGTGATCGAACAAATGCTTTATGAAATGCATGACCCGTCAGCGTATCTGACCCCCGATGTTTCCTTGAACATTACCAATGTTTCATTGGCAGAAGATGGCAAGGATCGCATTCGGGTATCGGGTGCACGCGGGGCTCCGCCTCCCGAAACGCTCAAAGTCACAATCTCGGCGGATGGTGGCTGGCTTGGCGAAGCTGATATGATCTATGCCGGGCCGAACGCCCTCGCCCGTGCACAATTGGCTGCAGACATTGTACGTAAACGTTGCGAACGTTACGGCATTACAGACCCAATGCGGATTGAGATTATTGGTACGGGTGCCGTCTTCGATAACGACACATCTGATCGCGGCCGCGGATCGAACATGACAAAGGACGGTGAGTACAGATTGCGTGCGGCCGTTAGAACCCAAGATAAAGCGATCGCGAAATACATGAACGACGAAGTACTAAGTTTGTTTTGTTCGGGCCCAGCAGGTGGCGGCGGCTATCGCTGCAACGTCATGGGGCAAGTGAATACCGCGTCCGTACTCATTCCCCGCGAACCCGTTGAAGCGCAAGCCCGTGCCATTGAGGTATTACCATGAGCGATCTAATCACAGTTCCCCTTCATGCTGTTGCACATGGGCGTGCAGGCGATAAAGGCAATCGCTCAAATATCTCTGTGGTACCGTATCTCGAGGGCACATTCCCGCATCTTCTTGAGCAAGTCACCGAGGCTCGTGTCCTAGAGTTGTTTCAGCATAAGGGCGCAACCAAAGTCACCAGATATGAATTGACGAATTTGCCTGCGCTTAATCTGGTTATCGATGATGCTTTGGAAGGCGGTGTAAACAGCGCCCTCACACAAGATCTGCACGGCAAAACGCTATCGTTTATGTTGCTGGGCGAACTAACCGTTTCCGTTCCAAAATCCTGCATTCCAGCTGGATCAAGATATCTGGAAAGCTGATACACAGTAGGCGGTTTTTCGAAGACCTCTTGAAGTCAGAAACAATCCACCAATGTAATCATATGACAGGTCTTACACCTGTCCCAACGGAGCACATAAATGGATTTAAATATTAATGGCCGCCGGGCGCTGGTTACGGGTGCCAGTACAGGTATTGGTGCAGGTGTCGCAATCGCATTAGCGCGCGAAGGTGTTCTCCTCGCATTGAGCGCGCAAAGTATGGAGGCGCTCTCCAAAACCGCCACCGCTATCGAAGCGGAAGGCTTTGAAAAACCGACGCTTATCCCAGCCTCACTAACAGATGCTGCAGATACCATTCGGCTTTCACAAGAGGCAACGAACGCCCTTGGCCATATAGATATCCTTGCAAACTGTGCAGGTGGTTCACGCCCTACCCCCCTTGATGCTGATGAAGCGTTCTGGGCTGAAGCGTTCGATCTTAATTTCCATGCCCCACGCAGACTTACGCACGCTTTACTGCCAACGATGCAAAGCAATCAATGGGGGCGCATTATTAACATAAGTGGGTCAATGGAACCGCGGAGTCTTAATGCAGCTATTGCAGCTAAAGGCGCACTTCACCTATGGTCAAAAGGCGTGTCATGTGATGTTGCTAAAGACGGTGTGACAATCAACTGCGTTGCACCGGGGCGAATAAATAGTCCTCAAATTCTTGAAAAACTTTATCCTGACGAAGCTTCCCGGCAAAATTTCATAGAAGGAAATATTCCTACAGGTGCCTTCGGGGACCCGGAAGACCTTGCATGCATGGTCGCATTCCTTTGCTCACCTCAAGCCCACTACATTACAGGAACCGTTATACCGGTTAATGGTGGCATGCATTATTTTGCACACTGAGAGGCTCGAAGTAAGCCTTGCTTTAGTCCTATATACAAAGAGCAATTCATGAACATTTATTTATATGGGCGAGCATCATGGATTCAATTTCACTATATCTTCCGAGCATTCTTATCGCGTATTCAGTGTTTCTCGTCGGCATGGCCAGCCCTGGTCCGAATATTTTGGCCGTGATTGGAACTGCGATGAATGATGGGTGGAAAGCTGGTGTTGCCCTCGCCCTTGGCATTGGAACGGGCTCGTTCTTTTAGGCGTTACTCACAGTCGCAGGTCTTTCAGCTGTTCTCGCAGCATATGCCTGGGCGCTGACTGCGATCAAAATCGCCAGTGGGTTTTATTTGCTTTGGTTGGCCTACAAGGCATTCAAGTCTGCCGCTGCAAAACACGACATAGAAGCCCATGCAATTTCAGTTAAAGATTCAAAGCCACAGACATACTTTCTTCGTGGACTTGCCATTCAGATGACCAATCCAAAGACAGCCTTAAGCTGGATCGCCATTATCTCATTGGGTTTACAAGAAGGCGCGCCATTATGGGTCGGCACGGCGATTGTCATTGGAACGTTTATCCTATCTCTCACTTTGCATTCCGTTTATGCGTTAGCGTTTTCAACACCAACGATGGTAAGGGTTTACGGTCGGGCACGACGTAAAATCCAGGCAACGCTTGGTGTCTTTTTTACATTCGCAGGATTGAAACTTCTGACCAGCCGCACCTAATAAAGTAAAGGCATAGGCGGGGGATCGACGTCGCCCTTTATAATGCATTAGACTAATCCCTCGGATAGCCTCGGAGGACATTGCGATGGATGGTGTTTTAAATAAAGACGAGACCGTTGTGCTAGAAAGCCTCGCAGATCATATTCTTGGATTTGATCCAGCATCGATATCTGACGCTGCGCTTCATACCGCCAAGGCTGGCATCATCGATACAATTGGCGTCACGCTGGCAGGACTTCCAGAAGCCTGCACTCAAATTTTATTAGATACGCAGGGCATTGCTGATGGTCCTGGGCCTTGTTTAATCCTTGGCACCAACCAGCGAACAAGCGCGCTTGATGCGACCTTGGTCAACGGCACGGCATCACATGCTTTGGACTTTGATGATTTTAGTGATGTGCTGGGCGGCCACCAATCAGTCCCGCTAGTGCCTGTCTTATTTGCACTGGGCGAAGAACACGGATTATCCGGTGCGGACATTATCAATGCTTATGTCGTCGGGTTTGAGGTCGAGCATCGCTTTGCTATGGCTGTGCATCCCCATCATTACGACAAGGGCTGGCACCCAACGGCGACACTTGGCATATTTGGCACTGTCGCAGCAGCGGCACGTGCCTTAAAGCTCGACCGTGAAAAAACGTCATTAGCGCTCGCCATCGCTGCCTCCATGGCATCTGGCATTAAAGCCAACTTTGGGACCATGACGAAACCTTTGCATGTCGGGCATTCTGGTCGTGCGGGTTTGATGGCTGTTTTACTCGCTGAACGTGGCTTCGAAGCGAACCCAAGCGCGATGGAGCATCATCAGGGCTTTTTCAATGTATTCAACGGGGCAGGTAATTTTAACCCAACACCTCTGACCGATGCGTGGACAGGTGCGCTTGCCATTGAGTTACCCACCATCGGCATCAAGCAATTCCCCTGTTGCGGCAGTACCCATCAAGCCATTGCTGCGATGCTCAATCTTGTACAAGGAAACAACTTAAAGTCTGAAGATGTAAAAGCGATCGAGATCACCACGCACCCAAGACGCTTAAGACATACAAACACACCGCATCCAACAAGTGTGCTGCAGGCAAAATTCAGTGTTCAGTACGCCGTGGCGCGTGCCCTTCTGGATGGGGCTGTTCGCCTCAAAGATTTTGAGGATGGTGCATATGCTCATCCCGATATCCAAAAACTCCTCGCCATTACAACCGCGGCGCCATTTGGCGAGGCCAATGCACCAGATGGGGAAATCTGGGATGCTGAGATCGCTGTCATACTTAACAACGACAAGCGCCTGGTGAACCGCGTGAATAATATGGTCGGCCGCAGCGGCGACAATGCCATGAGCGTTTCTGAGCTGCGCGATAAATTCTCAGATTGCGCGGGGCGCATTCTAACAGTCGACCAGTGCGATCAAGCATTTCATCAGATGTCCAATTTGGACTCATTGCCGCGACTCGGCGATTTGACGGCGAATCTTAGTACTTAGTGTCAGTTTGAATGCTTATGTATTCCTTCACAGCAAGCCATTGACTTCATCAGAAATAACGCTAAGTATTCCTCATACGTATTACATTTGTTTCGAGTTGATTATTAACCGGGCTACCGGAAGCTTAGTCTCTTTAACAATGTGAGCGTTTACGGCACGGTTCCACACGGTGTGGAAAGTGTCTCAATGATCTTGTTAGAGGTATATGTTATGGCTACTGGTACAGTAAAATGGTTCAACCCAACTAAGGGTTTTGGTTTCATCGAGCCAGAAGATGGCGGCAACGACGCGTTTGTCCACATCTCTGCAGTTGAGCGTGCTGGTCTCAGCACTCTTCGTGAAGGCCAGAAAATTTCTTATGAACTTGAGCCTGGTAAAAACGGTAAGTCTTCCGCTGAGAACCTCGCGGTTCAAGACTAATTGTTTCGGTTTCCGCTCTGGGCTTAGGCTCAGAGCGGTTTCCACTCTACTCTGTCTCGCCATTTCTTGCGCTTGAGACCCTTTTCTAAGTTCTTTAATTCAAATTTTTTCTAAATACGAATTGCCGATTTGTTTACAGCTTGGCACAATTAATGCTGCGTGATGCCCTATCCTCAGTTTATCCGAACAGGAATATTCCATGAATACCTTTAAAGAGACCCCCTATTGGTGGGAAGAAGCCGAACCACAAGCGGCGGATAACGGTTCTCCACCCGAAAAGGCAGATATTGTCGTTGTGGGGGGTGGGTTTGCAGGCATGGGCGCCGCTATTCCTTTGGCGCGTGCGGGACGCGACGTAGTTGTTCTTGAACGGGACCGGCCCGGTGATGGTGCATCCAGCAGAAACGGAGGTATTACCAGTGGTAACCTTCGCGTCTCTTTCTCAAAGCTTGTTGCTAAATTTGGCATGGAGAAAGCCAAAGCTTTCTACGCTGAAGGCAATGAAGCACGAGATGATCTCAAAGCCTTCATTGAAAATGAAAAAGTCGATTGCGATTATGAGCTCGTTGGTCGCTTTACCGGTGCCATGAATGCTGAATCCCTGGAAAACATGAAGCGGGAAATTGACCTGTTGAACCGGCAAGTTGGCATTGATGCCAAAATCATCGAGCGCTCAGAGCAGTCAGATGAAATTGGCACGGAACTTTATCATGGCGGCGTCTCTCGAAGTGACATCGGCGGCGTTCATCCAGGCAAGATGCACCGCGGCATGCGAAAAGTTGCCGAGAAATCCGGCGTTAAAATTTTTGGTGGAACAGGCGTCACGGATATCTCTCGTGTCGGCGGACAATTTAAAGTCACGACGCCAAAAGGTGTGATCATGGCTTCGCATGTCATCGTTGCAACAAACGGATATACAGATGCCGGGTTGCCATGGCTGCGGCGCCGACTGGTCCCAGTCATTTCAGAAATGATTGCGACACAACCCCTGAGCGCGAACTTGATGAAAACATTGATGCCAAAGCGTCAAATGCACGGCGAAGCACGCGAGGTGGGTCACTACTATCGCCCGTCACCCGATGGGACACGTATTCTTCTAGGTGGCAGAAGATTGAGCAGTGACAGTGCTGTTGCTCGGGAAAGACTGCGTCAGGGCTTGGTCGATATTTTCCCTGAACTTTCTGAAACACAGCTATCGCATCATTGGTTTGGGTTTGTTGCCTTCCCAATGGATCAACTTCCAAAACTAACAATCCATGACGGTGTCGTGTATGCCACGGGATTTTGTGGATCCGGTGTCGTCTGGGCGCGTTGGATGGGTCAAAAAGCAGCAATGGTTGTGCTTGGGAGTGAAGACGGGGCATCTGCATTTGATGGCCCAGCATTTCGCGCCATCCCGTTCTATAATGGTAAACCTTGGTTCTTACCGGTCATGATGGGCTGGTACAAACTCAAGGATCAGATGTCTCGCCGAAAATAAACGGTCCGCATACACTTATTTGATAGGTTTATTTTTAACGGACAAAGCGTCGTTCAAGACAGCAATCGCACGCTCAAAAGCTTGCCGGCATGCTGCGATGTCGCCGATATCGACTCCTTGATCCAACTCTTCTATCCAGCAATCAAGCATCGCCTGTGCACGCGCACTTACGACGGGCATATGGAGGTATGATTGCTGGGTAAAATGTTTCTGGAGTGCTTTTTGACCAACGTTAAGATCAACCAACTTTGCATCAACAGAAAGGCTGTCAGGAACGGATGGTATTGCGACGTTTTCGCCTGCTGCCGCTAATCTGGCTTTTCGATCAAACAACTCAGCTGACGTGACATTTCCTTCTTCAATTTCACGTAACGCAAGTTCGGCATACTGAACATAAAGTGCACGTTGGAATGGTTGATCTGGTTTTTCGAGATTACGTGTCTCAACCGCATTCACGCTCATACACCCATTTAAGTAAACAACACTGATCAGGCCTAGTATTGCGCGGCAAACCCAACTCATATCTAAGCAATTAATAAATGACATTAATTTTCGGCGGCAATCTTTAACAACAACACAGTACCAACGAGCGCGATTATTAGCGTTTTAGCCCGAAATCTCTGAGGTTACGGCAACTTTAACGTCTTCCGGTGGCACAACAGATTTACGCATCGCCATGTCATAGAACACGTTCACACTTTCAGCTGTCGCAATACAGGTATTATCCAAGAATACACCATACCCTGAAGTCAGAGACTTTGACCCAAGATTGATAAGGCGTGCACCCACATCCACCGTGCCTGGATAATGGAGTTCTTGTTTATAATCGATTACCACCCGGGCTAGAATAAAATCAAGGTCCGGGTGGTTAAACTGATTTAACAAGCCTTGAATAAGCATCGTCCGCGCCGCTTCAACAAATGCAGCAAACGCAACATTATTGACGTGCCCCATGCTGTCTTGATCAGAAAATCGTAATGTCACCGGAGTGAAATGCTTGAACGTGGCTCTGGATGTGAGATCAAAGTCGCTTAGAGACATGGGCTTAGATCACGACCTTATTACGGAATGCCGCAATGTCTTCATCGCTAAACCCGTATTCTTTGAGCACATCATCTGTGTGCTCGCCGCGTTCAGGTGTTGCCATGCCGGTCTTTGGCTCAAACCTTGAGAAGTTCACTGCCTGCGCCAGGATATCCATTTTACCGAGCGTTTTACTCTCAACAGGGTGACGTAAATTCAAATGCTTTACTTGTGGGTCATCGAACACTTTATCGATTGTGTTGATCGGGCCACACGGTACACCTGAGTCATTAAGCATCGTGATCAGTTCTTCAGAATTGTACTTAACCGTATGCTTTTCCAGTGCTGCATTTACAGCATCACGGTTTTTCGAGCGTAATTCACCGCTTGAGAAATCAGCATTATCAGCCAATTCTTTATCTTCAAGAACCTTGCAGATTCTATCCCACATCTGATCACCTGCAGCAGCAATGTTGATATGTCCGTCAGCAGTTTTAAACACGCCCGTCGGAATTGACGTCGGGTGGTTGTTGCCAGCTTGCCCAGCAACCTCGCCTTTAACCAAGTAACGCGCAGCCTGGAAATCGAGCATTGAGACCATCGCCTGCAACAATGATGTCTGTACCCATTGTCCTTCACCTGAAGTTTCACGTTCCAATAATGCAATCATCACGCCCATCGCGCCGTACATTCCAGCCGTCAAATCAGCAATAGGGATACCAACACGAACCGGTCCTTGATCTGGCAGACCTGTGATTGACATCAATCCACCCATACCCTGGGCAATTTGGTCGAAGCCAGGTCGACGCTCGTAAGGGCCATCTTGACCAAAACCAGAAATTGACAATAGGACGATCTTTTTATTGACCTTCTTCAGGTCCTCATAAGAAATACCCAAACGGTTTTTCACATCAGGTCGAAAGTTTTCAATGACCACGTCAGCCGTTTCGACCATCTTCATAAAGATGTCCCGAGCTTCTGTTTCTTTAAGGTTCAGTGTAATTGATCGTTTGTTACGATGGATACTTTGGAAGTCTGGACCATTGCGAGCGCCCCCCATACCTTTGCCCGTATCAACGGCTTCAGGTGCTTCGATCTTAATGACATTGGCACCCCAATCAGCAAATTGACGGACAGCCGTCGGTCCTGAGCGAACACGTGTTAAATCGAGAACTGTAAATCGCGACAATGGTCCGTTGTATTCACTCATGATATAGATCTTCCTTGGATTATTTATTGGTGGGTATTGGTGCAATCATGTCGACAGCTGTCTTTGCATCGACATCTAGTAGATTAGATAATGTTTGAATTTCATCAAGCTCAGATTGACGGATTACACCATCAGCTTCACTAATGGCGTGGCATATGACAATAAGCAGAGCCGCCGCTTCCGGATCTCCATTTGCTGCCGCGACCACATTATTGCGGACATGCGTCAATCCATCAGGCTGCTTTCTCAGGTCATCAATATGACGAAGGTAAGCCTCAACACCCAGGTCGGGGTTATGATCTCGCAAAATATCAAGCACGCGCATAAGCCGTCCAACTTCGGCGCCTTCTTCTAAAGATGCATCCCCGTCCGCAAGCGCAACAAGCGCTGCTGCAGCCATTGCGCCATCAAGAAAGGCGCGACCACGATGACGCGCAAAAATGCGGCGTGTATGATCAGAAAATCGTTCGAGCAATCCACTCACGAGACTAAATTCCTTATATCTAAGCCTCATACTACCACGGGCCGAAAACATTTATCCAGCACGTGACACACGCGGGATAAATAAGAAAAACTTATGTCTCGTTATTAAAAATTGAACAAAAAAAACACCGGACGCGTGAGCCCGGTGAAGGAGAAGTTTGTGAATATCATCTTAACCATAGTTTCGAGGGGTCAGCCTTGCAGTGATGCAAGTCACAGAAACTACAAATCTTCATAAAAGGCATATGAATCAGAGAGTTAAAGTCAAAATTACTTTACCCCATTTGCTCTAATGTCCGTTCTTTAGGAAAAATCACAGCAATTTTCGTCCCCACACCAGCTTCACTCTCCAATTTGACGGTAGCATTATGTAATTCCGCCAAGGCATGAACGAGCGGCAATCCAAGGCCTGCCCCTTCCTTCTCGCTCACAAAAGCTGAATCAACTCGGATGAAAGGATCGAAGACGGTTTTCTGATCTTCCGCAGAAATGCCAATACCATCGTCTTCCACTTCAATGACGGCACGCCCTTCTTGATCTTGATAGGCCCGCATAATCACGTGGCCACCTGGCTTTGTAAATTTAATCGAATTATTTGCGAGGTTAATTAATATTTGTTTTAAGCGGCGGTCATCGCCTCGAATATGTAAGGGGCCACCTGACGTATCGACAGATACGAGCAACTCTGCTTTTTGCGCACGTGGGCGAAGCATTCGTTCGCAGGTCTTTGCCAATTCAACAAGATCGACATCGTCGTCATTCAGCATTAACGCACCGCTTTCGATTGACGAGACATCAAGCAAGTCATTCACCAGTTCAAGCAAGTGCATCCCAGACGAATGGATAGCGTTTGCATAATCAATATAATGAGGATCAGCCGAACCGATAATTTGATCTTTAATGAGTTGAGAAAACCCTATGATCGCGTTGAGTGGCGTACGCAGTTCGTGCGACATATTGCCCAGAAACTCTGTCTTTGAGCGATCTGCACGTTCAGCATCTTCTTTTGCGCGAACCAAATACGATTCGATTTTCTTCCGTCTTGAAACATCAATCATCGTCGCCTGGAATGCGGGTTCACCATCCCAATCTACAATCCGACCATTGGTCTCGATAGAAACCGGCTCACCGTCTTGCCGAATACAGTTCAATTCGTAGCGATCAGGTACATCAACATCACCCGCGAGGTAACGACGCCGAATATCAGTGGCAAGGTTACGTTCTTCGGGTGACACTAATTCCAAGAAACTAAGTCCGACAAATTCTTCCACTGTATATCCAAACACTTTTGCCGCAGCAGCGTTGGCATACAAAATTTTCCAATCCCGGTGGACAAAGTATCCCTGAATCGATCCTTCAACGAGATTTCTAAATCTAGCTTCACTGTCCGATCGTGCAATTTCCGCGATATGTTCTTTTGTTCGATCCTGAAGGAACACCTGAATGGCATCATCGCCATCCCATACCCCCGTACTCACAAAAACCTCATGATGAAGGCGCGATCCATCAGACCGCAATCCGTTCAATGTGTACTGATTTGTTACATCAGCACCAGCTTTTCGTGCATGAGCATACTCTTTGATTCGAGCAACTTCGTCGGGATCAAAAAGCTTCCATAGCTCACGTCCCAATATTTCTTCTGTCGAATACCCAAAAATATCTGCCGCTGCCCTGTTCACATATATGACCTGCCCGTCTCGCTGCACAAAAAAGGCTTGGGGAGAGTCAGCAATAAACTGAAAATGGTCTTGTTGGGACGCCGTGTTTTCTGGACGAGGTGTGTGGTCTCGAACGATAATCGCAAGCCCACCTGAAGGAAGCGGACGTATCTCGCCATCAATTTGTCGCCCATCAGTAAACCGCCAATGGAAAGCGCCACCTGTCGGCACGACATTAGCAGCGCCTTTTTTCCTTCGATCCTCAATGATCATCGGCTGAATGCCAGTAATTATTCTCTCAAATGAAGTGCCTGTTGCAAAACTTGTTTGCATTAAGGGAATGAGTTTCCGAAAAGTCGCATTTGCAAATGTTAGTCGCTCACGACCATCAAAGTACGCGACACCTTCACCCAACATATCCAGAGTAATTTGATAATCGTTTGACTGTGCTTGAAGATGAACACGGTGGATTGCATCGACCGTTTCGTCCGTCGCAATACCACGGTAACCGAGAAATGTCCTGTCGAGTGCGAGCACTGGCTTACCGCTCATTCGCCAATAAACAAATCCACCGTCATCTTGTCGCAGTGCTATTCGGAATCCTCGAAATGTCTCACGACGCTCAAGCTTATCTACGAATGCCGCCCACATTGAATCTCGTTTAGGGTCAGCATCTGCAAATTCCCAGGGTGTTTTACCCAAGAGATCCTGCTCGTGAACAACCGAGCGACCTTCTTGGCGCTTTGAGACAATCGCAAACCGAAGGTTTGGGTCGAGTTCCCAAAACCAATCTGCGTCGGCATCGGCATAGTCGCGAAACCGCGTCTCACTGTCAGCTTCGACGCGTAATTCTGTTGGTCTTTTATCGTTTTCCGTTACCACAAACGTGCCCCCAGCCCGTTCCACAAGGCTCTGGAGCCCCCGGTGTGAAGAGACTACAATAGTTTATGTGTAAAAAGATAGGCTATGCCCTGCGTCACACCCGTTCTCTTTTCCATTTTGGGAGCACTTTAATTGTCTGAGCCTAGAATAAAGGCAGCACTATGGATTTCGGCCCAAGTGCGCATGTGCGATATCAGTATGATGCAAGCCGTCGTGCGTCGTCGCGGCAATCCTGATGCAGGAAGCATTATCCTGCGGTTAGATAAACTAAATGGGTATTCGAAAGTGCTTTCACAGGCACGTGACGCTGCGGGAAACCGTGCATGGCTCATCGCGAATGGTGGGGAGCCTCTGAGCGATCCAGAAGTAGAAAGTTATATAGACCGGAGGGTCGCGAGCGATCCAGATATTTGGGTCCTGGAAATTGAAGACCGGCACGACAAGTATGAACTCGACGCGCCAGTCATCACATAGAATTACTCAGTACGTTGAATAAGATGATATCCAAAGCTTGTCTCAACAGGACCACTCATTGCGTCGACATCAAGGTCAAACGCGGCTGTCTCAAATTCCGGTACCATTGCACCTTTTCCAAAACTTCCAAGATCACCACCACCAGAACCAGATGGGCAATCTGAAATGTCACGAGCAACATCAGCGAAAGCTTTACCATCAGAAATTTCTTTGTGCGCAGCTTCGATGGCCGCTAACGCGTCCTCTTTCGACTTTGAATCCGTAGATACAAGGATGTGCGAAGCACGAATTTGACTGGACATAATACTCTCCTTATTGAGTTTTAGTATGATTATTGAGGGGTGGGTAGCGCATCAGTCGCTGTGTTACAAGCATCCTACGAATGAATGAGTTATTGAGACTATGGAATATGCGTGGAAAGACAGCTATGCTTAGGTAATGATTCGCGCTAAACGGGACGGAATGACCGTGGTCGAAAAGATTATTAAGTACTTATTGTTTGGCACGCTTGGATTGGCGGCGATCCTGTTCGTCACGATTTTAGTCGTAAGTGACGAATTTATTGAAGATGTCGCAGGTGGCATGGCTGAGCCACTTCTTGATATCAAGCATGGTGTCACCGGGACCGCATCAACGAAGTCTGATGCATTCTCTTTCTGGGTGAGCTCTAAGATTAATAGCATCATTCATTTCTCACCATCTGATCGAACGCCAAAGGTGAGAATGCGCTTACCTCCTGCGCCAAAACCTGAACGTAAATCCAGAGTGGCCGAGAATAAACCTGAGCCAGCGCCAATACCTGTTGAAGAACCGGCGGTCGCCCCTGAACCTGTTATTGTGGCAGCGCCTGAGCCAATGCCTGCACCTGAGCCAGAACCAATACCCGTCGCAGAGCCTGACCCAGCGCCCGAAGCAGTAACGATACCAGAGCCAGCACCTGCTAAAGAGCCCGTGTCTGCCTTGAGCGCCGCCGCCACGAATGAAGGCGCGCCTGACCCAGCGCCGGTTGCAGAAGTTGCAGAGCAACCACTTAGCGAAACCACTACTGAGCAAGCGAGTGCACCCCCTGCAGAAAACACGGCCACTCCTCCACCTCCAGCTGCCGAACAAGAACAACCTGGCGAAGCTGACTATCAGCAAGGACTCGTTTTTTACAAAGGAACTGGCGTCGAACGGAATTTTGGTAAAGCCGCACAATTCTTCTTAAAAGCTGCCGAAGCTGGTCATATTGATGCTCAATATAACTTAGGCATCATGAACTTTATTGGCCAAACGGGCGGACAGGATTTTGCCAATGCCGCCAAATGGTTCGAAAAGGCCGCAGGTAACGGCCATGCCCAGGCACAGTATAACTTGGGCCTTTTATACTATGAAGGAAAAGGCGTCACCCAGGACACAACGGCAGCTCTTGATTGGATTGAACGTGCCGCATCGCAAGGTTACACCAAAGCAATCAAGACACGCGATGCATTGAAGGCGCTTCCTCAAGCGACTGGCAGCTAAATTGATGAGAAACACGACTTTTGCGCTCATCAGCACCTGACACTTACTGAATTTATCTCGTTAACCACGCAAGTACGCCTGCCATGTTGAATCTAATTGATTCAAATACAAAAAAATGCTGCACACCCGTTCATGTTAACCACGGTTTTACATATTCCTGCGATCTTTAAGCCTATTGGATGCTAGCCTGGGCGCCAACACGGACCTCGAATATGTCGCTGTCGGATTATCTGGTGAATACAGTGATGATAACAGTTACTCGAGCGCACTCAGTCTTACCTATTCCTGGGGCAAGGATGCCGCAGATGGCGGCCTTCGTGTCGCTTCAAAACCAACGGCGGAGCGCGGCACCATGACCGCGCGCGTCTATCGGGACTGGGACGGCGACGGCGTATATACAGAAGGCGTCGATGAACCATTGAAAGGTGTTAAGTTCAGGTCGGGGTGCCTCACACTTAAAGAAAAAACCAACAAAGAAGGTCTCGGATTCCTGACATCTCTTGATGCATTTGCACCGGTTAACTTCCAAGTCGATCAAGCCAGTCTGGAAGATCCGTTCTGGATTGCATCTCCGGAAGGGGTGGAAGTGACGCTCAGGCCAGGTGCGCCAGGGCGTGTAGATTTTGCCGTGGTCTCAACAGGAGAGATCGATGGCGTTATCTACCGACAAGGTAATGAAGGGACAGACCCAACGGGTGAAGTAATTGTGCAGCTTGTGAACAATAAAGGCGATATCATTAAAGAAGTAGAATCACAGTACGATGGGTTCTACCTGATCGATTTTATCGCACCAGGAACGTACACGCTGCGTGTTGAACCCGAACAACTGGCGCGACTTGAATTGCCAGATGTCGACCCCAGATCAATTAAAATTGGAAAGGACGGCACGATTTTAAATGGTGAAGACTTCATCATTGATGGTGTCAAAAGTGACGCTGAGAATTACCGCGTACGCCTGGCATCGTTCTCATCACGTGAAGAAGCTGAGGATGCATGGGTAAAACTGCAAGATGAATTCCCGCAAATGTTTGCTGACAAGGAATCTGAGTACATTGCGGACAAAGTTGAAGCTGGTAATCTTCCGGTAATCGGGCTTTATGCGCTGAACTTTAACCAGCGCGTCGATGCAGAAAATGCCTGTGTCGAACTCAAGGCAAAATATGGCAACACATGATGTAACCCACTAGATATCTCGATTAAATAATCCGTTACTTCGAGCGGACGCCTTCACGGTGAAGAATGTATACGCCACTGAACGCAACAACTAACGCGCCGATAACGGTACCAGCTTGAGGTATGTCGCCGAAGAGAAGATATCCAAAAATGGCTGCCCATAGCACATTGCCGTATTTGAAAGGCGCAACCAACGCAGCCTCGCCCAGCCGGAAAGCTTCGATTAACAAGTAATGCGCAACGCCAATGAGAAGGCCGCTGCCAACAATATACTTAACGTGATGCCATTCGACGAGCATCCATTCCGTATAAAAAATCGTTGACCAGCCCGCAAGAACAACGGCCGTTGTGGTCACAAAAAGGACTGCCACGGTGGTCTCTGTCGCTGCCATCTTTCTGGTGATTATATCTCGCATCCCGCCTAGAAACGATGCAACCAGAGGGAATACCGCAAACCATTGGAAAGCTGTTGTCCCAGGCTGGACGATAAAGACAACGCCCGCAAAACCGACAAGTACAGCCATCCAACGTCGCCAGCCAACGCGTTCCCCTAACATGACGGGGGCCATCGCTGTCACAAACAAAGGCCCCGCAAACGAAATCGCAATCGCGTCTGCAAGTGGCATATATGAGAGCCCCGTCACAAACGTAAATGAGCTACCAACGACACAGAACCCGCGCAGGCCTTGCCCACGCCAGCTTTTGATCTGCCACATCGTATGTAGTCCACCCGCGCGCATCGCAAAAATAGCGATCATGATGTAAATAAACATGCCACGCATTGCCAACACTTGGCCCGTCGGAAAATCGACGGTGAGCGCTTTTACAAAGCCATCGTTCAACGTCAACAAGGCACCGCCTGCGAGTGCACATAGAATTGCTTTACCTGGAGAATCAGATGAGCGTGCGCCGTGCAAATTCGGGGTTGGGTCTACCGGATGGCCAAGTGGATTCTTCATGGTCCATACAACACTGCAACAATTGCGACCGCCGCGACAACGCCAGCGAAATCAGCTGTCAGCGCAGGGATAAGAGCATATCGCAAACGTTTGATCTGCACTGCGCCGAAATAAACAGCGATCACATAAAACGTCGTTTCCGTTGACCCTTGGAACGTAGAAACCAAATAGCCCGTATAACTATCGGGACCAATCGCTGGGTCATTAATGATCGATGCCAAAATACCATAGGCTCCAGACCCGGACAAAGGACGCAATAAAGCCATTGGCAATGCGTCGGCAGGCAAGCCAACTAGTTCCGTCATTACGCCGAGAGGCGTAATTAACAAAGCAAGCGCACCTGAGTTTCTGAACATTGATACAGCGACCAGAATCGCCACCAGATATGGAATGATGCGCAAGGCAACGTTGAAGCCGTCTTTAGCTCCTTCAACGAAGCATTCGTAAACAGGAACACGCTTCGCAACGCCGAGCCCTAAGAACCCAATCATCAAACCTGGGATGATCCACGGCGCAAAGGCACGCCCATGAAAAATTGTAATGGGCACGAGTGCCAGCACACATGAAAGAGTAAGTGCCGAAATCCACAATGGGTACCCGCTTGATGGTGCCACATTTTCACCATCCTCAGACGGGTCATGCTCGAGCGCCTCACCCTGAATAACAGGCGGCGCGCTTGATGCGCACATACGAGCACAGAATTTTGCGGTGACGATCGCGACTGTTGTGGAGACCAATGTCGCAAACAAGGTCGTCGGCACGATGCCAGCTGGATCTGATGAGCCCGCAGCAGCACGCAAGGCGATGACACCTGTAGGCAGCAGCGTGACACTCGACGTGTTGATGGCCAAGAACAGGATCATCGCGTCCGTCGCTTTCCCCTTCTCTCCGTTCAACGTGTCCAGGTGTTCCATCGCGCGAATACCAAACGGCGTCGCAGCGTTACCAAGCCCCAGAATATTTGCGGACAAGTTCATAATCATCGCACCCATCGCAGGGTGATCTACAGGGACAGCAGGAAACAACCGCATCATGAGGGGGCGCAATGTTTTCGCGACAACTAACAACAACCCTGCCCGCTCAGCAATTTTCATAAGTCCCAAGAAAAGCGACATCACGCCGACAAGACCTATCGCAAGCGTTACAGCATCACCAGCTGTTCCAATCATGGCTTTGCCCAGAGATGCCATTGGTGTGTCGATACCGACCGACGCAATGACATCAAATGTTATTTCGCGGTAACCCGCGACAACAAACGCAATAGCCACAATGGCAAAGAAAATGCCGTTCAAGGAGAAAATCCCATGTTAAGAAAGTTTGTCAGAATGCCGACTCCAACCGGAATGTTTGCGCAATCCGACCGCGCTGGCAATAGACAGCGTATGACGATGCGACTTAAACATTATCTTTAAAGTGGATTGATCAGAAAAAATCAGGGCGATCTGTAAAGATAGACGACACGCCCATTTCTCTGAGTTCTTGACCTCTCGCCGCATCATTGACCGTATATACCCGCACCGGAAAATTATGCCTATTGATGGCATCAACATGAGCCTGCGTCACATGCCTGGTTGAGATGTGCACTGCCTTGCAATCCAGTTGTTCAACGATGGATAGCCAATCTTCGGGTAGCTTACCAAACAACGTTGCACGCTCGATGTTTGGTAATAGATCTTTTGCGACAGCCATCGCAGACATATCAAAACTTGAAATGACAGGCAGTGGCAGGCTGTCAGGCCAGTCACTCGATATAAGCGCGCACGTCGCTTTGGCTTTTTCTACACCTAAACCCGGAGTTGGTTTAATTTCCACATTTGCACCGAGCCCAAGGGCATTAATCTCAGATATCGCATCACGAAACGTCGGCACGCGCTCCCCTTGGAATTCATCAGAAAATCAACGTCCAGCATCCAATGACTGAATTTCTTTTAGGTTAAGTTTTGCAAGCGCACCACGACCGTTTGTGGTCCGATTAACAGTATCATCATGAAACAGAATGGGCGTCCCATCGGCGCTCAACATCACATCAAATTCAACCCACGACGCACCTTTTATATTCGCACGTCGAAAGCTTGCTATAGTGTTTTTCCGGTGCCAAACCAGCAGCACCTCGATGACCAATGACAAATGGGACTGCATTGCTCTGATTTTCCATGCATCACCTAAAGAATAAAATATTTCACGAAAACATCCGGTTAGAGGTTGCCCCAGAGCGGGCAAGGGATCAACCTATGCTAAATCCATACAAAAAAGTTAATTCGGGGGCTAATCAATGTCGGATAAAACGCTCGACGAACGCGCACTGGAATATCACCGCCAAGCGCCAGCTGGAAAATTTCAGATACAGCCAACGAAGCCGTTAGCGACACAACGCGATCTCGCACTTGCCTACTCTCCGGGCGTTGCTGCGGCATGTAACGCTATTGTCGATGATCCGATGGAATCCTACCAGATGACCAACCGCGGCAATCTTGTTGCCGTGATTACGAACGGCACCGCTGTTCTTGGCCTTGGGCCGATTGGTGCCGAAGCCTCAAAGCCTGTGATGGAAGGCAAAGCTGTCCTTTTCAAAAAGTTCGCAAACATAGATTGCTTCGACATCGAAGTTAACGAATTAGACCCTCTTAAATTGATTGAAGTCATTGCCCCCCTAGAGCCTACTTTTGGCGCAATCAACCTGGAAGATATTCGTGCCCCCGAGTGCTTTATTGTTGAAGAAGCACTTCGCGAACGCATGAACATCCCGGTTTTTCATGATGACCAGCATGGCACAGCGATTGTATGTGCGGCCGCCATTTTGAATGGTCTTCGTTTGCAAAACAAAATGTTTGAGGACATAAAATTAGTTTCTACAGGTGGTGGTGCTGCGGGTATTGCTTGCCTCGACTTGCTCGTTTCAATGGGCGTAAAAGTTGAAAACATTTGGCTCGTTGATCAAGTCGGACTTGTCTATGTCGGGCGCGAAGAACAGATGAACGACCGTAAAAGTCGCTACGCTCAAACGACAGATTTACGCACTCTTGATGATGTTGTTGACGATGCGGATGTCTTCTTAGGCCTTTCAACTGCAGGTATTTTAAAGCCTGAAATGATCAAAAATATGGATCCAAAACCATTTATACTGGCACTCGCGAACCCCAATCCTGAGATCGATCCAGACATGGCTAAAAAAGCCAATCCCAATGTCATCATGGCAACAGGACGCTCGGACTATCCGAACCAGGTCAACAATGTGCTGTGTTTTCCGTTTATTTTTCGGGGTGCACTAGATTGTGGTGCCACCGACGTCAACGAAGAGATGAAGCAGGCTGCTGTTAAAGCTATCGCTGACCTTGCTATGGCTGAAAGTTCTGAACGGGTCGCCGATGCGTACGCTGGTGAACGGCTCGTATTTGGCCCTGAGTACCTGATACCAAAACCTTTCGATCCACGCCTTATCAGCGAGATTGCCCCAGCCGTTGCCAAAGCTGCGATGGCAACGGGTGTCGCAACTCGCCCGATTGAAGACTTCGACAAGTATCAGGAAAAACTCGCGGGCTTTGTCTTCCGCTCAGGCATGTTGATGAAGCCGATTTTTGATCGCGCACGCCAAGACCCACGCCGTATTATCTTTGCTGAAGGCGAAGACGAGCGCGTTCTTCGCGCTGTGCAGGCGCTGGTTGATGATCGCCTGGCACGTCCACATTTGGTCGGACGTCCTGACGTGATAATGAAGCGCATTGAACGCCTTGGCCTTCGCATTCAGCCTGACGTTCATTTTGGTATTACGAACCCAGAAAATGACCCCCGGTATGAAGAATATTGGACGCTCTATCACAAGTTGATGGAGCGTAAAGGCGTCACAATGGATGAGGCCAAAACTATTATTCGCACAAACACGACGGCAATTGCTGCGATCGCCTTAAAACGTGGTGAAGCCGATGCGATGATTTGTGGCACCTATGGTCAATATGAATGGCATCTCAAATATGTCGTTGATGTTATCGGGAAAGCCAAAGGGGTCAAAGACGTCTCCGCATTGAGTGCACTGATCCTCAGCAAAGGAACATACTTCCTGTGCGATACGCATGTGAGCCCAGACCCGACAGCAGAAGAAATTGCTGAAATGACTGAACTCAGTGCCGAAACTGTGCGTCGATTTGGCATGACCCCAAAAGTTGCCCTGCTATCGCATTCGAACTTTGGCAGTTCTAATTGCCCATCAGCGCGCAAGATGCGGGACGCCATGGAAATATTGATTGAGAAAAACCTCGACTTCGAAGTCGAAGGTGAGATGAAAGCCGACACGGCCCTCGATGAAGAATTACGCAAGCGCATCTTCCCACACGCGCGCCTGACAGGCTCAGCCAACATGATGGTGTTCCCAAATATCGATTCTGCAAATTCAGCCTTTAACTTGCTGAAAGAACTCGCAGACGGCTTATCCGTCGGTCCGATCCTTGTCGGCGCAGCCAAACCGGCGCACATCCTGTCGCCTGCGGTGACGTCACGTGGCATTTATAATATGAGTGCCGTTGCCGTTTTGGACTCACAAACCAGCAAATCTGAATGATTTTCAGTCGAATCTATAGAAATTTGATGCAAAATATAGTACGTTAATGTTGCTTTAACGACTATGTGTTGTACTTGGGTTAAAGGGTTCACGCAGAAATTTGTGTAAATTTTAGGGGGGCTGTACCAGATAACTAGTTC
>DGOK01000027.1:0-5128 GCA_002389385.1 Rhodospirillaceae bacterium UBA4468
AATTACATTCATTCTTGAGCCCCCTAAAGGCTCTGCATTCATCCGTAAACGTCACAGGCTGAATACCAAAAAAGTTTCTTAAAATACGACAGATTCTTTGCCGCATTTATTGTTTATGGCGACCCCGGTCAATTCATACTGTGATAGCCATCACTTTGGTTAAAATTTTAATTAAAATCCGTGAGTTACCAGACTTTTTGATTAGGTTTGAGTTTACGGTATACGCCCCTATCATGACCAAACAAAAACACGCAGAAATCGTTCTTTATTGAGGTAATTCAAACTGTTCTCACAGTCTAACACGTCAATCTTATCTGCACCTGACACCAATACTGATATTGAATGGGTGTTTGGCTATGGATCGTTAATGTGGCGGCCAGGTTTTAAATTCCTCCAACAAAGTACAGCCCGCCTGAATGGTTACCATCGTGCCCCTTGTATTTTCTCCCATCATCACCGTGGCACGTCAGCGATACCGGGCCTTGTCCTTGGCTTAGATAGTGGTGGGTTTTGCGATGGCATTGCATTTAGAATTGATATTAAAAACCATACAGAAGTCATTGAATATCTTCACGAAAGAGAACTTATAGGCTATGCATACAAACCTATAATTCTGAATATCAATATTAATTGCTTAACAGTGCCCGCCTACACGTTTGTCGCAGATCCTGAGCATGGTCAATATGCAGGAGATCTTGGCCTCATTCAGTCCGCAGAAGTGATTATGAAGGCGCAAGGCGTCAGTGGGCTTAACCGGGATTATCTTATGAGCACCGTTCAAAAGCTCGAAAGCGAAGGATTCGCGGAACCGGAACTGCTTAAACTCCGCCAGCGAGTACGTAAACTCACCGGTTCAATCGATCAGGGTGGTGGTATTTAATTATTCGCTAAATTCATGCTTTGCAGATGTCACCCAACACGAAAAATACTAGATTTAGATTCTTAAGCGGTAACGTTCATAATCCGTTAACCAAACCTCAATAGGATAACATCATGGCAGATGAACGAGAATTTGGCGTAAAAAGCGATGGCTCCCGGAGCGAGATGGAAGCTGTCCTCGATGTTAAGCTTGAGGTTTCCGCAGTCCTCGGGACTGCAGAGATGCCTATTAGCCAAATTCTAAAGCTTGGTCGTGGTGCTGTTGTTGAACTCGAACGTTCCGTTGGGGAAGACATCGAACTCCATGCCAACAATCAACTCATTGCCAAAGGTGAAGTCATCGTTGTCGATGGTCGACTTGGTGTCACTGTGACTGACGTGATAAAAAGCCCTTCCGGCCACGAGGTGTAATATGAATTTATCTCCTGAAGTATACCGTACAGCAACGCTGATGATTGCCGAATATGGCGAGCTTGCCCCTGCAGGCGCATTCATCAAGGCAGATCAATTGAGTGATGCTGGAGACGAAAAAGGTCGCGATGTCTGGCTTCGAGTAGCAAAAGCTGTCGAAGAGTTACTTTCAGACGAACGTCCAAACGACAGTGTTGTCCATTAACAAGACACCCGCCTTAATCTTTATAATTTTT
Organism: Rhodospirillaceae bacterium UBA4468; assembly: GCA_002389385.1. GTDB lineage: Bacteria > Pseudomonadota > Alphaproteobacteria > Rhodospirillales > Casp-alpha2 > UBA4479. Next base: position 1,527 of record DGOK01000027.1, read on the forward strand.
CACGACACTGAAACGTAGAGACAACAGTTCCAAAAATGAACTCATTGGAAATTGCGCTTCGCTGAACTTGCACTGCGGATTTGTTGTATTTTGAACAATGCTCGTCTGCGCGTGATTGAATAAGCAAATTATTCTTTGATGAGTGCTCGATGGAAATACCCTCTTCAGTCTCAACGACAGTGCTACACCCTGCCAAAGCAAGTAGTGAAAAAAGGATTACAGTTAGGCACTTGGTTTTTCCCATGCCTACGGACTATCATAGAGCTGTGACGATACGCAAACAGGTATTCACGGCGCTCGCTGCTAAAGAACAAGATATGAATCTCATCGGTACATTCCCAAACCTCACAGATGATGAGCGCCAATGGCTGGTATCTAACGGCCAAACGACATCCTACAAGACAGGAGAAGCCTTCATTTCTAGGGGTCAAGTTGTCACGTCGTTACTGCTTATAAAATCCGGCAATTTGCGAGTCACAAGAACGTATCTGGATGAAATGTCAGCTGAATTTGCAGGCCCTTTGGGTCCTGGTGAAGTCATTGGCGAAATGTCGCTGATGGATAAAAAAGGTGCGAGTGCTAATCTGATTGCTGACGGTCATACTGAAATCCACGTGATTCCAGGCGATGTCCTTAAGAACAAACTTAATACGGACACTGAATTTAAAGCGCGCTTCTTTGAAAGTCTTTTCCTGGACCTGATACGGAAACTTCGCTCAACAAACCAGCGTTTCCTCCCCGTCCCTCCCTGAAAAACAGTAACGTGTGTTTAGATGATCTGCTGATGCCCGAGACTTAAAACCCCTGGCGAATGTCCGCCATTAGAAAATCCGCACATCGGTTTGGGCCCGCAGCATCCCTCGATGGAAACTTTTGATGCCAGGCACCCATTTTATTATCGAGTTTGCACAAGATACCGCCGATAGCACCGTGATTATCTTCAACCATTTTTTTAAAATCTGCGAACTTGTCTGCGCTCATGTCGTTCCACATTTCATTGGTGCTTTGTGTAAATAACTGGAAACGCCCTCGCAGAACTTCCTGCATTTTCTCAACCCGAGATGTCATGCGCTTCGCCGTCGCAACAACATCCGCATTTGTTTTGAGCTGTTGATGCTTTGTGATGATGTCCATAGCCATAATGAAGTTTTCAATCTTCGGTTCAAGCTGGTCGAGGATGTTACGATAATAGGCAATCGATAAATAAATATCGCCATAGTCCTTAAGGAAAAGCGGGACTTTGTTTAAATCAATTTGAATTTTCTGTGCAATAAGTTTGAGGTTATCAAGCGCCTTAGCCGGGTCTGCATTCTTGAGCAATTGACCAACATCCGTATTGGCAGCCTCACTGGATTCATCGCCAAAAATCGATCGTGTCAGACGGGCCGTAAAAGGTTGCACATACTTGTCTAGGTCCGCTTGCATACTTTTAGACAGCTTCAAGTGTTTGGTGTCGTTAACAACAATCCCCAAATCACGAAGGGAAATGCGCAGACATTAGGCATCGAAACTGTGGAGCTTCCCAACCTTGGTAATGATATCCATGTCCGTTCGGGAAATCTCATGGATCGTCTGCTTCAATTGAGCCGGATGTGCATGTCCTGAGCCTGCACGGGTATCGCGAAACATCTTTACGACGCTCTCGCAGTGAATATTTTTCACCATCAACAAACCGCGCAGCGTTACCGACCCTAAAGGTAAAATAGCTAGGGGAAGAGACTACAAAGAGTCCGTGTCTTCGTCACGAACGGCAACATTCATCATGGGGTCAGTAGAAGGAAAAGACACTTGTAGACTTTCAAACGTGCAGGATTTCACAAGAATAATAAGGCGCTTGCTATAGTGCTAATAGAAATTTGTCACGAATTGTTACTCAAGTAAATCTGTGCGGGCTCTCCCCCGTGGCCATGCGTAAATCTCACCCTTAAGCCACGGATTGCATCATCAACCTAGATTATCTTAGTTCCAAACTTCTCGACCGCTGCCTCAGAGAGCGTCAAACCAATGCCCGGATCCTCATTAAGAGTAAGCCAGCCATCTGCCATATGTGGAGGATTTTCGTAGAGCTCAGCCTGAAGCGGGTCACGCTCAGGATCAGTAAAGGACTCAACGATACGTCCCGCCGGTGTAGACGCAACAAGTGGTGCATGAATAAAGCAGTCATGATGCGGGGCCACATCCACATGATTGAGCTCGCATAATGCCGCGAGTTTCCGGCCTTCGGTAAAGCCGCCAAACATAGTGCAATCAAATTGCAGGATTTGGATGGCTTGTTCTTCAAGCATCGACCGGCACCCATAGCTCGTAATTTCGCTTTCTCCACCGGATAGAGGAATCTGCGTGCGTTGCGATAAAAGTTTCAAGTCACGTCGATCATCAACCCATTTAACAGGCTCTTCGAGCCATGCCGGATTAAGATCCTCGAGAAGTCGCGCACCTTCGATTGCTGTTTTCAGGTCCCATGCCCGATTCACATCAACCATCAGATCGCAATCAGGACCAATAACATCACGAACAATTCCCATACGCGCAATGTCTTCCTTTAAGCTCAACCCGCCAATTTTTCCTTTGAAACCTCGATGGCCTTGATCAACAAGCATTTGAATTTCATCACGCAGTTCCACATTGTCCTTACCATCCCGGTAATAAGCGCATGTGACGTAGCAAGGCACCTTATTGCGATGCCCACCAAACAAGCGATAAAGAGGCATGCCTGCGGTTTTGCCGACAATGTCCCAGCACGCAAGGTCAACCGCAGACGAAATTCGGATTAAGGCTTCACGGCTCCAGTTATACTCGGCGGCATAACGGCTCGACGTTAGCCCAAAAAGCTTTTGATACACCTGTTCAGGGGCAAGCGGGTCCATGCCGATAATTTGGTCTGCCAGGCCATCCTTAATGACCTTCGAGATCGGGGAAATATCCGTGTAGCTGGTGCCAAGACCAAACCCTTCCACTCCATCACTCGACTTCACACGAACAAGAAGTTCATTCGCATTTGGCACTTTAAAAAGGCTCACCCAATGCGGCCGCGTCTCGGCGTGCGCTGATAGAACGAAAAAATCAATTTCTGTGATTGTAGCCAATGTAGATACTCCCTTTATTTCATGCGCCATACTCGTGCGCTAACACGAAAAAATCTAGGCGAAATGAGAGAACATAAATTATTCCAGCTTTTCTTTAATTGTTGATGGTTTATCAGCGTTAAAAATTATTATCTCCAGAAACCAAAAACCCCGCAAGCCATTACTGGCTGCGGGGTTTAAATTGGTACGCGCTACAGGGGTCGAACCTGTGACAACCTGATTAAAAGTCAGGTGCTCTACCAACTGAGCTAAGCGCGCTCAATGTGATTGCAATGCAATCGAGTCTTCTTTGTTTCCGAAGTCCATGTCGACAACAACGATATTTCCTAGGAACGCCGGGACATTACGGAGACACTCGCCGATGGTCAACGCTGGATTTGCATAAACCCATAGATTTTTACACCTAAAGCGATTTCTTGCCGTTATTCCTTTGAATCTAGCTCTGCAAAACGTGAAATTAGACGTGATTTTACGTCCTGTGAAACGAAATGACCGATATCGCCGCCGAGTCGGCCA
>DGOK01000027.1:5238-6324 GCA_002389385.1 Rhodospirillaceae bacterium UBA4468
ACCGCACGTAAACCACGGATAATAACGGTGGCACCCAGACCATTTACAAAGTCTACGAGCAGGTTATCAAACGGGACGATTTTGATGCACGATGCTGTGTCGGGATCAAACTTGGCAATTTCAGTCGCCAACAAATCAACCCGTTCATCTAAATCGAACAACGGCCCCTTACCGATATTGATAGCCACGCCCACAACCAGCTCGTCCACCACCTGAGCAGCCCGCTCAATGATATCCATATGGCCGTTAGTGACTGGATCAAACGTCCCCGGATACACACCGATCCTGGGCGAGGTCATGATCCGCTGTCCTCTTCCGGGGCGGCCTCAGTCACGGGTGCAGCATCATCTGATACAGTACCTTTAGCGTCTGTGTTCTCTGCACCGTCAGCACCTGCTTCTAAATCATCTTCGTCGCCATCTTCATCGTCGATAGCTTCACGAATACGCGAAACAGAAACAACATCTTCATCCTTGGCAACGTTGAATAGACGCACACCACGCGCGCTCCGCCCAACGATTGAGACCTGATTGACCGAGGTGCGGATAATCTGCCCGCCATCAGTCACCATGATCACCTGATCCAGATCGATAACAGCGAACGACGCAACAACCTGAGCTGTGCTTTCACCGTCGCCACGATCGAGTGAAATCGCCGTAATCCCCTGCCCGCCACGACCAGAAATCCGGTACTCGTAAGCTGAGGAACGCTTGCCGTATCCATCACGCGTTACCGTCAGGATAAACTGTTCGTTCTCGTGTAATTCGGCAAACGCAGGCTCACTCATACGTGCGGCCAACTCTTCGTCACGCGCCTTGTCATCAGGGCGATCCGTATAATCAGAGCTGTTCAAGCGTCTTGAAGCATGTTCAGCCTGCAAGTAGGCATCGCGTGTTTCTGTATCGACTTCGATGTGATGCAAGATCGACATCGCGATCACTTCATCGTCCTTTTTAAGACTAATACCACGCACACCAACCGATGTTCGGCCTGAGAACACCCGAACATCATTAACTGAGAAACGAATGCATTTGCCATCTTTTGTCGACAGCGCGACGTCGTCGGTCTCGCTACAGGTGCGGACAC
>DGOK01000044.1 GCA_002389385.1 Rhodospirillaceae bacterium UBA4468
TCGATGGCGGCATTTCCTCTGAGTTACGACCTGATACTGGAGAACAAACGCTTTTAGATCCAGATGAAATTGCAAAGACTTACCTTCATTTCCATCGCCAAGATCGCAGCGTTTGGTCCTGGGAAATTGAACTGAGACCTTGGGTTGAGAAGTTTTAGGGCTTAAGCGCTCATTAAACGTGGCGATTCAATAGCTATAATTTGCCCAAAACAGCTTCAACAGGATCAGGTCTCATCATTTTGCCGATAAGTAACATTCAAAAAGAAAATTTTCTTGGCAGCTTTTTGATGGTGGTTGCAATGGCAACATTTGCTGTCGAAGATAGTGTGATAAAACTTGTTTCGTCAGCGTTGCCAGTTGGACAGATTCTATTTCTGCTGGGTTTTGGCGGTGCTCTGACATTTTCTGGATTGGCTTTGATCCTGCGAAAAGAGATTTTTTCATTGGTTTTTTTCACCAAGCCAATGCATTTTCGCGTGGTGTCTGAATTAACAGGTCGCGTATTTTACTCATCCGCGCTTGCTTTGACACCTTTAGCCTCATCTACAATGATCTTACAGGCAACTCCACTTGTTGTTGTGGTTGGAGCAGCTGTATTGTTTAAAGAAAAAGTTGGTGCTCTGCGCTGGGCTGCCGTTCTGCTTGGCTTCGTTGGCGTTTTGATCATAGTTGACCCTGCCAGTGACAGCTTCTCATTCTTGTCAATTTTGGCGGTGCTAGGAATGCTTGGTTTTGCGGGTCGAGATCTTGCTAGCCGGGCGGTGCCAAAGTCATTGAATATTTTTACTCTTGGGGTGCACGGCTTTATGTCGATTGCCCTGTCAGGTCTCGCTTTAAGCTTTTTCTTCGATGAACCATTTATCTGGCCGGACGCCAGTTCTTGGCTTTATCTGCTTCTAGGTGTTTTTCTTGGTACAATTGGATACAGCTCAATCATCTCAGCAATGCGGATTGGTGAGGTGTCTGCAATCACACCTTTTAGATATTCACGGATCATTTTTGGTGGGGCAATCGGTGTTTTATTCTTTGGAGAGAACATCACATTAACTGCGGCCATTGGTTGCGGGCTAATTGTATTGTCTAGCTTTATTGTTCTATATCCACGCCGCCACAAGCAGGAACAGCGCGATTTCAAAAGCACAGACGAGGAATAGGGCGAGTTTGCGGGTTACCTAAGTTTGGAATATGGTCAATTGCCTATACGCCAATGTTTGTATTTGCCCTTGGTTGTAGCGCAGTTTTCAAGCGTCAAACTCCTCATCAAGTGAATAGGTGTGCCACCACCGCCTTCTTTGGACTTTCCGTCATTCACTACTAAACAAAGTTCGTTGTTAACAACTAATCTAATCTCATTAGCTGAGTTTAGATCAAATTTTTGAAGATTTTGTTCAGCGCATCTGATCAGAATTAAACGCGATCCTTGAGAACTGTTTTCTGCTGCCATACAGACGTCAAAGTAAGGCAGATAAAATCTACCAGTTGCTACGAGGTGGACATCAAAAGCCTGATCCACGCCAATCTGCCCTTGGTAGGAGTAACACGTGTGGGCCTGAAGCCCTCGTTGAACCTTTGCGCGATCCTTATGACCGCGTATATCTATACAAAATCCTCGCTGATCATCTAATTTGCTGACAAGCTGTACCTCAGCTAAATTATTACCCCAAGCCGTCTGGCTGCACAGGGTAAGGAATATGGCTGTGATCAGGGTGCGGGTCATTACTGCTTCAGTTGCTTATCTAGTGGCAGTTTACGGTAGAACCTAGAAACTTCGTTTGGTGTTGTAATCCAGATTTCATCACGCCTTTTACATATGTAATCGAGGGCTCTTTTTAAGTGTTTTTGTCTGAAGGGCTGACCAACAATGAATGAATGAAGCGATAGCGGAAAAACAAGCGGTTGTGGCTCATTTAAATCCATCAGAACATCAAACTGATCAATAATCATATTTGCGTATTCCTCAGCTGAAACTCGGCGTCCGACTATTGCTGGCTGATCATTAAGTTCTATAGGGTAGGGAAGAGTTAAAATTTCGCCGTTATCAGTTTTCATCCAGAAGGGCTGCTCATCACAGAGACCCCAATCCAACAAATATTCATAACCAGCTGCGGACAAGATATCTGGCGTTTTTTGACTTGGAGTAAGGTAAGAGGACAACCACCCATTAGGGCGCTTACCATCGGCCTTGGTCATCATTTCTGTTACTTCAGCGACCATTTTAGTCTCTTCCTCAATGGTCATATCAATGGGCCTTGTGGTGCCGTTTGAGATCCCGTGGCCGATCATTTCATCACCGCGGTTGCGGTAGCGTTCCAAAAGCTCAGGGCTATGGGAGTAATTAGCTGTATTCACAATAACGCCGACGTTCATTTCAAGGTCGTCGAACAGATCTGCTAAACGCCAACCACCCACTCTGTTTCCATATTCGCGCCATAACCAGCTTCTTTGGCTCCAAGGCTTTGTCTCGCGATCTAAGTCGATACCGCCACCTTCACCAAACGGGAAATGTTCGATGTTTAAAGCAATATAGAAGGCTATGCATTTTCCACCCGGCCATTCAAAGGAAGGTCTCGTCGAAATACCTGAATAATTAAATCTATTGTGATCTTTAAGCATTGTTCACATCCTCTTGAGAAATGCTGCCACAAAAAAAGGCCAGCGCAAAGGCCGGCTTGTTATTTGTTTGTTGGGTTGGTTGGGATAGATTGGAGGCGGGTGCTGTTTGGCCGGGTTCGGTCTTGCATCGATTGGCATTTTGCGGAATGATCTGGCCTACGTCACTTGCACCAACCAAGAGCCGGATAACCAAATTGTCAAAGATAAAACATCAATCGCCAGACTCCGCAACAGCGGCATATGAAACCAAGCCAAAGCCAATCTTGCAGCCGCAATGTCCATCTTGCGGGCGGCCTGAAAATATTGTGTGGGTTCATGGTCATGGGCAATGTGCGCATTGCCGCATGAATGTTATGCCATGTTGTGACGGCGAAACCTGCGAGGCACCATAGGCGTGTTTCGCCACACAGGCGGGTATAAGCCACAGCCATCCGCGACAAACTGGCTTAGCGGCGAATTGATCCTTGCCATCATTGGCAGAACCGCCTAATAAACGACCATTATTTTGATTGGGAGATCATAACCATGAATGCGAATATTGGTGTTTTACTCGT
>DGOK01000075.1 GCA_002389385.1 Rhodospirillaceae bacterium UBA4468
GTCACAATACCAACAAGTTGCCCCTCAGTACCGACAACCAGTATTAACGAAATTTTGCGGTCGACCATTGTACATGCGGCCACACGTGCATTGTCATCAGGATATACACCGAGCAAGTTTTGCGCCCGAATAACGTCCGGTATTATTCTCATGATTTTGTCTTCTTAGTGCGCTCAATATCTTCAGCCACACCATCGATCTGATTCAAAAAATCTAGAACACTCGCCGTGCTCTTATCGTCATCTGCATGATCAGCTTCAGCGCCTGATGCTTTGTCATCCATTTCGTGCCCAGACCTAGAATCTACATCTTCTGCCTCAGCGACATGAATCTCTTCGCCTAACACTTCATTGATCGTTGTGAGTAATTTTGCGCGATCAATAGGCTCGGTTGCACATGCATCCATACCATCCGCAAGATAACCTTGAATATGTTCCTCCATGGCGTAAGCGGTCAGCGCAATAATCAGAATTTTGGCCAAGGCATCCGTTCTAGCCCGTATCGCACGTGTTGCCTCAGGCCCGCTCATCTCGGGCATTCTTATATCCATGAGTATAAGATCATAATTGTCCTTATCTATTTGCGTCAGCACCTGAACGCCATTTTCGACAACGGTTGGCTTGTGTCCAAATTTCTCAAGGGTCGCCATAATGATGCGTTGATTAAGCCGATTGTCTTCTGCAACAAGAATATTGAGCGCTCTTTTCGTCGAGAAGCTTTGCACAGCACTTTGGCGGACCTGCGTTGAGACATCAGATGTTGCTTACGCATAGGGGAGTCTGAAACTAAAGTTACTCCCGACACCTTCTTCACTCTTTACCCAAATGACACCATTCATCAATTCGATAAGGCGTCTGGAAATTGAAAGGCCTAACCCCGTATCTTCATAGCGCCGGGAAATCGACGCATCCGCCTGAGAAAAATCTATAAACAACTTTTGGCTATTCTCGCCTGATATTCCAATGCCTGTGTCTTTGACACTTATCTTCAACATTTTTGAGTCTTCATCACCATCGATCCGAACCTCGACTGCAACCTCGCCGGCATGTGTAAATTTTACGGCATTCCCGACCAGATTAATCAGAATTTGTCGAACGCGCGTAGAGTCGCCATTAATGCCATCAGGGATACTTTTCGGATAATCGATCCTCATCTTAAGCTGATTCATCCTCGCTCGCTCGCGAACAAGGTCCAGAACTTCTTCAATGGCATGCCTTAAAATAAAATCGAGATTTTCCATCTCGAGACGACCTGCTTCAAGCTTCGACAAATCGAGGATGTCGTTGATAATTGTTAGCAGGGTTTGTGTTGCCCCTTTTATCTTGATGACTTTCTAGCGGTCGTCGACGGCAAGCTTGCTATCAAGCAGCATGTCAGCAAACCCCATAACCCTGTCATTGGCGTTCTAATCTCATGGCTCATTGATGCCAAAAATTCTGACTTTGATTTTTCCGATGCCTCTGCCCGGTCTTTCTCGATGGCGTATCGTTCTGCAAGCTCCGCCATCTCGGCGGTGTTCTCTTCTAAATACTGGCGCGACACTTCAAGTTCTTCGACATAACGATGTAAACGGCCTTCACTTTCTTTCAAGCTTTGCTGAGCACGTTCTTCCGCGTTAACATCACACCCAGAACCGCGATACCCTTTGAATGTTCCATCATCACCAAAAATCGGTTTACCGCTGATTGAGAAGAACTTTGTTCGTCTATTCCCTTGCAGCATCGTATATCTGAAATCAGTAAAGGCTGTACGTTGTTTCAATGCCTCCAGATGAATGCGCCAACTTTCATCCATATCATAGAGATCGACGCCAGCAGCTTCTGAGCGTATCCGGTTAATGAACAATTCTTTCTGCAAACCCGTGACTTCTTCAAAACGTTCGGACAAATATGCAAACCTGAGATCTGCATCCATTTCCCAGAACCAGTCCGCAGACACATCCGCCATGTCCCGGATACGTGATTCACTCACGCGAAGTGCCTGCGTGCGATCAACGACAAGCGCTTGAACCCGCCTTTCACGATTGACGAGGAGATAAACCATTGCGCATACGGTCATTGTCAAAAGCATGCCAATTAAAAAAACAATGATTGAGACTTTGTAACCAGAATTATCGAATACGTTCGGATCAATCAGCATCTGAATACGGACAGGGCGATTACCCAGATAAAAAACACGATCCGTCGTCATAATAGAGCGCAGTGGTCCAATGACATCACGACTTGATAAATTGGTATAGTTGGATGTTTGAAAAATAGAATTGGATTGGTTTTCGACGTCTTTGCCTTTGATGTCTATCGCAAGTGCATTGCTTTAAACAAGTCTATCAATAGATGTCGAACGGACGGCAAAACTAATAATTGTATCCAGATCTAAAAGCGCAAAAACAACACCAATGACGTTCTTGCGGCGCTGATCCACTAGAAAGTTTTGAGCCCCGCGTTTGAAGTGAGGATACAAAAGCATCACGGCACTGTTATATGAGATTGTATTTAAGCTACTCAGCGGATCACTTAATTGTATCTCATCAAAATCGATACTGTCCTGCAGTGGCCTAACAATTGATGGTATATCTACCAGGTCCGAACCAAACAGTGAGAAAAGCACATCACTCGGTTCAATCGCCGCAATCGGATATTGTTTTTCAATAGCCCGTACGCGTCTCGAAATAGCATCTTCGAGTGCCTGAACATCGTTCCCATTATTAAACCCTAATGATTGCATTCTTTTAGCGAAGGCCTCGGGATCAGCGCCACGCTTCCGTGGTGCCCAGCCATAAGCAATCGTCCCGGCGGCTGATGCTCGAAGACTAGACGCGTAACTTGAAAAAGCTTCTTTTGTAATATCGTTAGAGACATCGAATAACGCACGAAAAGCGCGCACAGACGACATATGGATATTAATTTCTGTCTGTATACGACCAACCAAATCGGCCATTCGACTTTGCGCTTCGACAAGTGTCGTTTTTCGAGATTGTTCGTATGATGTGTATGAAATAGATACCGTTACGATACACCCAAGCAGCGCAATCCCAGCGATCAACAGCCAACTGCGGAATCCATTAGCTATTGATACACTTGAATTCTGTACACGTGGTAGATCAGTTTTTGCCATGATATATCAAAACAATACCCTTCAGCCTTAGCTTTTCAGGTTTTATTGATGTTACACAGCACTTTATAATAAAATAGGTTGCGCATTGAACCTGTATTGTCTCTTGAACAGGATAAGATCAAAATATGCATTCATTCTGCCGTGCGGCAAAAATCACTATTTTACAAACTTATCCCTGAGAGACTGGGCCTGTTCTTCGTTTAAAAAGTGTGTTTTTGCGCCCTTGAGCATAAGGAATAGTTTGGCCGTCTCTTCTAGTTCTTCCGTCGCATAAACCGCATCACGCAGCGATTTACCGGCAACCACAGGCCCGTGATTAGCCAGCAATACGGCATGGTGATCAGAGGCCATTTCGCCGACCGCTTTAGCAAGATCAACATCCCCAGGAGGGAAATACGGGATCAGCGGTAATGTGCCAATTTTTATCACATAATAAGCTGTAATTGGCGGCAATACATTCTTGGGGTCGACATCAGCCATACAACTTACCGCAACAGAATGCGTTGAATGCAAATGCACAATCGCCCCCGCTGAGGTCCGCTGTTCATACATCGCAAGATGCAGGAAGATCTCTTTGGTCGGCTTATCCCCAGAAATATGCTGCCCACTCATATCAAGTTTAGAGATACGCCCAGGGTCAATCTCGGCCATCGAGACACCAGTAGGTGTCATCAGCCATCCGTCATCCAAGCGAACGCTTATATTACCAGAACTGCCAAATGTCAGGCCACGTTCGTACATCGATTTTGCGAGTTTAGCGATTTCATCCCGTGATTTCGTTTCTGTCATGGGAGCATACCTAATGATTTCTCAAAGAAATCCTCGGCGCCAAAATTACCGGACTTGAGGGCCAATGCTATGGGCACGCCACCAATTGCCTCAGTCCATGGCACACCAGGGTCGATTTCTGGTCCGATACGCAGCGCCCTCACATCAAGCGCTTGTACAACTGCGCCTGAAGTCTCGCCGCCAGCAACTACAAGTTGGCGAACACCCAGATCCAAAAGGCCTTTTGCAATCTCTCCCATGGTCGCTTCAACCATTTCCCCTGCACGTTCCCGCCCGTATTTTTCCTGAACAATAGAAACATCTGCTGGGTCTGCCGATGAATAGATCAACACAGGCACATTCTCATCTTGTTCTTTAACCCAATCAATAACGTCCGCTGCGACGTCCTTACCATCGGCAATGGCGTTGGGACTAATATCAAAGCTAGGCCAGCTTGATTTGCTATAAGCAACTTGCGCCCGCGTCATCTTCGAACAGCTGCCTGCGATCACAGCGGCACGGCCGACGATACTCGGTAAAGCTGGTGCAGCGCGTTCTTCTAAATTTCCGCGTGCGCGAAAGTTTTCAGGCAGGCCCATAGCAATGCCAGAGCCGCCCGTGATCAGCATTAAATCAGATGAGGCACGGCCAATTTCCATAAGATCATCATCGAACTGCGCATCAACAATCGCATGCCGCACACCGTCTGCCTGCAAACCATGAAACTTAGAGCGAATGGCGTCGGCACCCTGAGAGACAGTTTTATAATCAACCAAACCTACTTTGTTTGGGGTTTGCCGCTGTAAGACGCGAACTAAATTTGGATCTGTCATAGGATTCAATGGATGATTTTCCATTCCGGATTCAGATAGCAACACATCACCAACAAAGAGATAGCCTTTGTAAATCGACCGGCCTGTTTCTGGGAATGCAGGGCAAGCAATTGTGAAGTCACTGCCAAGTACATCCAGCAAGGCATCGGCTACAGGCCCAATATTCCCATTGTCTGTTGAATCAAAAGTTGAGCAGTACTTAAATATAATTTGTGTGGCACCGTTCTCACGGAGCCATGCCAAAGCCTGAAGCGACTCTTCAATCGCATCTACAGCAGGATTGATCCTTGATTTAAGTGCAATAACTAAGGCGTCCGTCTCGCCAACATCAAGTGCTGGCCCGGGAACACCAATGCTTTGCACCGTATTCATTCCAGCCTTAACGAGCGTGTTCGCGAGGTCAGTTGCGCCTGTAAAATCATCAGCAATACAGCCCAGCAGCATTGCATTCTCCCTTTAAAATATTTTGTTTTATACTAAAAAACGACCCTTAGTCACCATACCGAGTATATTCATCCCAGGTTCGTTCTAATTTTCTGAGCACATCTGTCGCATGAGAAATTGCGCCAACTTCGCCAACGGCATCCGCATACTTGATACCGTTTTTCTCCTCAAGCTCTCGAATGCCTGTAACCACCTGTCGACCTTTATCTGTTAATTTCACGGTCACAGAACGCTTGTCGTGCTGTGCGCGCTCTTGGTCCAGATAGCCATAGTCCGTTAATTTTTTATTATTATAGGATACGTTTGAGCCTTGATAATACCCACGCTCAACCAAATCGCGGATGACGATTTCTTCATCTCCGATATTCGCCAAAACCAAAGCCTGCACACCATTAATGTCTCTAACGCCAATACGTTTGAGTTCCGTACGAAGGACATCGAGAAATCGCCGATGCAATCTTTCAATCAATAAAGTGAGTTGAATGTATTCCTTAGACACCTGAAACATTTCTTGTCACCTATGATCCCTGTATCCTATTGCAAATTTGGGATAAAATGAACGCTTTATCTAAAAATGATGCAAATATTGTCCAAAAACATATCAATCAGCAGGTTCTACAGCTTTATTGGCGTGTGTGCTGTTTCAGCATTACTAGCATCTTGCAGTGGACAGGTGCCAACTCAGACCGAAATTCAACAAGACAATCTGGATAGTCGTGCCAAACAGCTCGTACGTGTGGCAGACACAACGCGTGAAAGCGGCGACATGGCAAATGCCATGCAATGGTATGCACGTGCCGCTGACATGCGCCAAGACTGGTTCGTTCCACGCCTACGGCTCGGCGAGACGGCCTTGAGTGTTGGGCAATACCCAGACGCATTGATAGCTTTTGAAAGTACGGCACAGCTTGCACCAAAGGATAATCGTGGGCACAACGGTGCCGGTGTTGTCCTGGACCTGCTGGGAATGCATGACGAGGCGCAGCAACGATATATTTCAGGCATGGAACAGGCACCAGACAATGGCCCGCTTCGCAATAACCTTGGGCTCTCTTTAGCACTTTCCGGTGATTACGAGGCTGTGATCGATCTTGGAAAGTGCCGTAACGCGCCAGCCTGACGATGTTCGGACGCGGCAAAACCTCGCGTTGGTTTACGGTTTGTCCAGAAACGAGAACCGCGCGCGCTCAATATCGGCAGACGTTATGAGTAAGGCTGTAATCGACAACAACATCGCGTTCTATGCAAAGCTTCGCAACATGTCGCCAGCGGATCGTACTAAGGCCGTCTTTGGCATTTTGAAATAACAAGCGCATCATTACATATTGATGAAGTTATCAAGGGTTGAGAGCACTGCCGGGCCAAGCAATACTACGAACAATGACGGTAGAATAAAAAGGATCAGCGGAATCGTCAGCGTCGCCGGAAGTTTTGCCGCTTTCTCTTCAGCCTTCATCATCCGCTCTCCGCGAAATTCCGTTGCGAGCACCCGAAGAGATTGCTCCAATGGCGTGCCATACTTCTTGGTTTGCGTCAGTGTGTTTACAACCCCGCGGATTGCAGCAAGGTCTGTGCGGTCATTAAGATTATCGAATGCCTGCCGGCGATCTGGAATGTAGCTCAATTCGATAGCAGTGAGATGAAACTCATCTGCCATCTCAGGTGTCGCCCTGGCCATTTCTGCAGATACACGCTTCAAGGCTGCATCAAGGGACAGTCCGGCCTCGGCACAAATCACCAAAAGGTCCAGTGCATCTGGCAATCCTTGAGTGAGTGCTAGCTTTCGTTTTGTCTGTGCATTGCGAATGATGACATCTGGCAAGTACGTGCCGGCGACTGTCAGCCCTAATACAATGAATGCACGTATTTCAAATTCAAGGTCGGCGATCGGCACCACGAACAACAGTACTGCAGCTGCGCCACCAACACAAAACGGCATGACGGTCTTGGCGAAAAGATACAACACGATGTGATCACGTGACCGCCACCCTGCCCACGCCAAAGATATGCAAGCCGAAGTATATCTCGTCACCGGTGAGCGAACAGTGCTCGATTTTTTGCTAGATCCACTGGTCCGGGCAACAGAACGCGCCGGTCGCGAGCTCTAATTTTTTCACGGCTAAGTTAAGACTTAAATGGTTCCGGTGGCCCTGGCGGGAACATCGCTGGCGCAGCGGTGTCATCAGCATCTGCATTCGGTGTGTCGTCATCTGCAGTCTCAACAGTACCGTCTGCATCCTCACCCAATGGCTCAAGATCGTTTCTCGTCCACCAATACCAGAATCCCTGTGAACGCAGCCATTTCTCCAACCGATCCAGATTCGACCATTCACGCCCTGATCCACGGGCGGAATAGATGCGCGCAAGTTGGCCATCTACATAAACAAGGACACCCCATGTAAGCGGGTTCTTTGCCTGATCACCAAACCCACCCCCCGCTTGTTCACGCCAGACGCGATACACAACCGCATATTCACCCAAGCTGCCAAGCGCGCGCAGGTAAGAAAGATCAGCTTGGGTGATCTTCATCGTCACACCCAGCGCCGCATCTAGGCTCGCCGCGTCTTTACACATCGATATGGTGACATCTTCAGTCATGGTGGCGGTGACATCTTGTATCATGGTGTTGAAAAAATTGATCAAACACTCTACATCATGTTACATGCTGTGAATAGATTCGACCAGTGGTTATTTCTCCAGTCTACCGCGATTGAATTGTTGAGGTCAAAAGACCTCTCACTCACACCCCGAAGATTTAGGAGATTATTTAATGGCTAGAAAAATCGCACCGGTACCTAAAGGTTACCGTACTGTTACGCCGTACCTCGTTGTTCGTGGCGCAGACGCAGCAATGGATTTCTACACTGAAGTATTTGGCGCAAAAGTTGTATCACGTGTTTACGGCGACGATGATGTCACCGTTCTTCATGCAGAAATGAAGATTGGTAATTCTATTGTTATCGTATCTGACGAAAGGCCAGCTTTTGGTGTTCTTTCACCTCTCGCATTCGGTAGTTCACCAGTTGCACAACATCTTTATCTACCTGGCGTCGATGCCACATGGGAAAAAGCTGTTGAAGCTGGCTGCACAGTTTTGGTTCCTCTTGCAGACACACAATATGGCGAGCGCTTTGCAAAAGTTGTCGACCCATTTGGCCATATTTAGTCAATGTCCAAGCGCGTCGTACCTGTCAAAGTCGAAGAGACTGTGACACTTGAGCAAGTTGCACCTGTAATCGTCGAAGAAATTATAGCACTTGAGCACGTCGCGCCAGTGATCGTCGAAGAGAAAGAAGTACAGGCACAACCCGATGGCTTTTCAATATACGAGCCTGTTGGTCACCGTGCTAATCAGCCTTATTGTAACCGATCAACGTGTCGCAACGAACCATCAAGAACATGTCGAATGGCATAGACACGCAAGGGCGACAGCGACGGTTGAGCGTGAACGTTTCTTATTGCAGCGTCTTACATTGCATGATGAACCAGCGAATAGGTTCATCGGCGCATTCCAGCGCCCCCCACTCTATTCAACAGCGTTTGGCCGGGGATTTGGCACCGTCTATACGGCAGTGTACTGGCCGAGACGTGGTACGGCAGAATATCATTGGCCAGGGGTGCAGTGGACACAGTCTTTAAAGTCACCCATTGAAGGCAGCTGACTTATTAGATTCCCGATACCGAGTGAAGCTGCGATCTAAAGCTCTTCATACTTCTCTAATGTGATAACCGACCCGTGGCAAGTGAACGGCAACACTGCCTACTTTTGAGTCTTCGCGAAGGACGGTCACTTCGTTAGCGCTGAGCGTAATGAGATTCCCCACCACTTCATCCGGGCTTTGCTTTGAACTTATTGCAACAACCGCATTTCGCCCTAAATCCATAGGGTCCATCACATCGACCCCTTGTCCCGCTTCAGGCTTATTGCGCCGCGCAATCTCAAGAGCATCATCAGCAGAGATATCACTCATTTGCCCGTGCCCAATTTCTTTAATGCGCATTTCCCAATTTAGAATATTTTCAAATTCTTGCAGAAAGCTTGGCCCACCGGAGAAACGTTCGCGCGTAAACCAGACGAGATAATAAACATATGCATCGGACATGCCCGGCGCTTCGCCGCTCAAAAATGAGCGATCGGCCAACATGTTATCGACCCAACTCATTTGACTTCGCAACAGTGCTAAATTCTCTGGTAGGCGATCGGCAAGGCTGTCTTTGGTTTCTCCAGGATTGAAATAAAGTGAGAACCGGTCTTCAGCGAATCCCTCAGGCAAACCTGGCATATCCTCGGCAAAAACAAGTGCAAGAACGTTCGTAAATACTTCGCCATCAAGCCACCGACCCAAACCCCATACGGGGCCCCTGTCACCACCAGGGAAAAGTGTAGGTTGCGGGAACCGTCGCTCAAGCTCACGCAAGATACACTGGCTGTCACAATATATATCAGCGCCAATTTGCATCACGGGTGTTAATCGAAACCCACCCGTCAAAGGTATCAATTTAGGTTTTGGCGGGATACGAGGAATAACAACAGACTGCCACGAGAGATTCTTAACCCCCAACGCCACACGCACTTTTTCCGATACCGGAGATGGCGGGTAATGGTGGAGAATAAGATCATTCATGTATTAAATCCTTTATTGACGTAATGCCCGATTGGATACAACTTACGATACGTTATTACAAACCAGAATGGACACTGTCCAAGGCTTTGCCGACAGAGCCAATGACAATATCAATTTCCTCTTTCGTGATACACAGCGGCGGCGCAAAACCAAGAATGTCACCATGTGGCATTGCACGGGCAATGACACCCTGCTCCAGACTAGCCGCAGCAACTTGTGCACCCACTTTTAAACTCGGATCAAAGAATGTTTTTGTTTGCCTGTCAGCAACGAATTCAAGCGCTGCCAACATACCGTCACCACGAACTTCACCGACCATTGGATGATCTGAAAACGCTGACCGAAGTTGATCTTAAAATTGGCCCCAACGGTTCGGACGTTTTCGATCATATTATCACCCTCAAGAACATTGAGGTTCGCCAAACCGGCCGCGGCACAGACAGGGTGTGCAGAATATGTCCAGCCATGTACAAGCGGGCCAAATGTGTCAGAGCCTTTGTCGAGGATTTCAACAACACGCTCGCTTAAGATTGATGCCGACAATGGGGCATACGCACTCGTAAGGCCCTTGGCGACCGTAATAATGTCTGGCTTCATACCGTAGTAGTCGGAACCAAACCAGCATCCAAGGCGGCCAAAGCCTGTGACCACTTCATCAGCGATCAACATGACATCATATTTTGTCAGAACTTTTTGGATCTCAGCCCAATACCCTTCTGGTGGCGGAATGAGGCCACCTGTTCCAAGTAATGGTTCACCAATAAAGGCCGCAACCGTATCCGGGTCCTCAGCAAGGATCATTTGTTCAAGCTTGTCAGCGCAAGATTTTGAGAACTCTAATTCTGTCTGTCCGTCCTCAGCATACTTCCAATAATGAGGACACTGGGTATGCAGAACCTGATCAAATGGCAGGTCGAATGCTTTATGGAAAAGCGGCAATCCGGTCAAGCTACCGGTCATTAATCCTGAACCATGGTACCCACGATCACGGGAAATGATTTTTTTCTTCTCTGGGCGCCCAAGAACATTATTTATGTACCAAATCAATTTGATATTGGTTTCATTTGCATCAGAGCCAGAGAGACCAAAATACACACGACTCATATGGTCTTGTGCAAGTTCAATAATCTTCGCTGCTAAGCGGATTGAGACCTCAGTTCCATGACCTACGTAGGAATGATAAAAGGCAAGTTTATGAGCTTGTTCCGAAATCGCATCCGCAACTTCTGTGCGCCCATAACCAATGTTCACGCAATAAAGGCCAGCAAACGCATCAAGGCTCGTCCGGCCCTTTTGATCCGTGATGTAAACGCCCTTTGTAGTCTCAATAACACGGGTTGGCGTTACGCCTGTTGCATGTCCCTTGATATCAGAAGATGCATGTAGGAAATTCGCAAGATCCAGTGCTTCCAACTCTTCCATATTACGTTCATCGGTCATCACTAAGTCCCCCTAATATAATTTGGAACCTGCTTGATAGCGGCTCATTCATCAGACTTAAACCCCTATAGTTGCGTTATTTTCACGTCATCGCTTCTATGGTTTACTGTAGCTCTCGATACCTCACCTATAGTTTCAATAAGGAATATTTTTCATGAACCAAATACAACGTACAGCCCTGATAACAGGTTCAGGACGCAACATTGGACGCGCTGCCGCTTTGGTCCTCGCCAAGCAAGGTATGAACATTGTCGTTAATGGGTCCAGCAATCAGGACGCTTGTGAGATCGTTGCGAACGAGGTGCGTGAAATCGGCCCTAAAGCCATTGTTGTCATGGGAGATGTCGGCGATATTAACGCCCTTCAGAATATTACATCTGAAGCTGAAAAAGCTTTTGGACGTGTCGATGTTCTTGTCAATAATGCAGCTGTCCGACCAAACAGCCCCTTCCTTGAAACAGATGAGGATGAGTGGGCGCGTATCCTTGATATCGATTTTCATGCCGCACGACGGCTCGCAAAGGCGTGCCTGCCTGCAATGATCGATAACGGATGGGGTCGCATCATTAACTTCGCCGGTATGAATGCTATTCACGGATACAATGGACGCGCTCCTGTCAGTGTATCAAAACATGCTTCATGGGGCCTGACAAAATCACTGGCCAAAGAGTTTGGTGTAAAAGGTATTACGACGAATATTATATCGCCAGGCCCTATTCGTCCGGACGAAGCCGATCCGGAAATGCGTGCGCATATTGAAGGCATGGTCGGTCGCGTACCAATAGGAAGGCTAGGCGAAGCTGACGAAGTCGCAGCAATGGTTGGTCTGTTGGCATCTGAGGATGGCGCGTTTATTAACGGGCAACTACTTCAAGTTAATGGTGGCGCTGAAACGTAATTTAAAACGGGGCGGCTAGCATTCTGTGACATTCACAGCGAGGCCGCCCTGCGACGTTTCTTTATACTTAGACAACATATCGACACCCGTCTGGCGCATCGTTTCAATCGCAGAATCAAGTGGTACGAAATGCGTACCATCACCACGAAGTGCCAGTGACGCAGCGTTCACAGCTTTCACTGCGCCCATCGCGTTACGTTCGATACATGGAACCTGTACAAGTCCTCCAATTGGATCGCAGGTCATACCAAGATGATGCTCAATCGCAATCTCGGCCGCATTCTCAATTTGCTCGTTAGTTCCACCAAGGACAGCACACAAACCTGCTGCAGCCATTGCGGCTGCAGAGCCAACTTCGCCCTGGCAGCCAACTTCTGCGCCTGAGATCGATGCGTTGGTTTTAATAATTCCGCCAATTGCAGACGCGGTCAGTAAGAAATCATCAACTGTGTCTTCATTCGCGCCTGGACAAAATTCAAGGTAGTAACGAATAGTCGCTGGGATAACGCCTGCGGCACCGTTGGTTGGCGATGTTACAACACGACCACCTGCGGCGTTCTCTTCATTTACGGCAATTGCGTAAAGACTAATCCAGTCCATGACAGAGTGAGCATACTTCACGTTCCTGGTTTCGTCCGCTTTCAGGTCCTCAGCGATCTGCTTTGCACGCCGCTTCACCTTTAGGCCGCCAGGTAAAATCCCGTCCGTGGATATCCCACGGTCCATACAATCCTTCATCACCGACCAGAGACGATCAAGTCCGGCCCGAATATCCTTCTCACCATTGCGCGCAACTTCATTTGCATATTTCATTTCTGCGATTGTTTTATTTCCCGCCTTCCCCATTGCCAACATTTCCTTGGCATCATGAAATGGAAATGGCACCTCAGGGTTTGAGGTATCTGCAGTCGCGCCACCGTCGGCCAAGTTTGCCTTTGTAACAACAAACCCACCGCCAATAGAGAAATAGGTTTCGTTAGCCAGGACGTCCCCTTTTTCATCATAGGCTGCAATGACGAGACCATTCGTATGCTCTGGCAAAGGTGCTTTGAAATCAAAAATGATATCTTTTTCAAAATCAAAATTTATATCAATTTTCCCGCCTAATCGAAGTGCGTGATTTTGAATAACATCCTCGACCAGTTGATGGACGTCGGCTGGGTCAATTTTATCCGGCTTTTCGCCGAGCAAGCCTAAAACCAGGGCGCGGTCAGTCCCATGCCCTTTGCCGGTAAAAGCCAGCGATCCATAAAGTGTAATGACAATCCGCTTGGTCATAGAGATATCAGCAGAACGTTCAAGGTGATCAATGAACATATTCATCGCAACCATCGGTCCAACCGTATGAGAGCTCGACGGACCAATACCAATCTTAAAAAGATCGAATACACTTAGAAACATGATGTCATCCCATATGATTTATTCTTTAGGAGCCTAAGGCGCACCTTTCATTGTCGCAAGCGGTGCTTCGACACAGAGTATCACATACCCGACCTAACCATTGAATGAAGGGATATCGTCGCAAAAATGATTACGACATGTGATCCGCAAAATTTAAATATCTGAGACATTATATTTACGCGTTTCATAGACACATATAGCCCCTCTCTGATACCTTAGTTGAAGAAAAATTAGTGAGCCAAATGACTGGCGCGCGCAAGGAGACGGCAATGATCCAAGTGCCAATTATCAAAGAAACCGCGTTGACCCTAATGGATAAAGCGGCCATCGACATCCCAGATGATTACTTAACCGGACTTCAAAAAGCAGCAGATACAGAGGAAGGTGATCTATCATCGTTCGTCTTAAATGCGATGCTTGAGAACTATCAAGCTGCCAAAGAAGACAGGCGTGCAATGTGCGCAGACACAGGTGTCCCGCGCTGGTATGTCAAAATGGGCAACGAGGCACAGATTAGTGGCGGACCCGTCGCTCTTGAAGAAGCACTTCGAGGCGCAACAGCAGAGGCAACAACAGGTGTCCCGTTACGCCCCAATCGCGTACATCCACTTTGGCGGACGGATCACAATAACAACGTTGGCCTCAACGCGCCCGAGATCGAATATTCATTTGAGCCTGATGCCGACTGGATCGACATTACAACCGTGCACAAGGGCGGCCTGTTCGGAAGTGATTATCGGATGTTGTTCCCGGGCGATGGGATCGAAGGTATCAAACGCTTCTTCCTCGATTGTCTTGTTGCCTTTGGAAAACGCGGTCTTGCCTGCCAACCGGCCATTATTGGCGTCGGGCTTGGTGGCTCTAAAGACATCACCATGGTTCTAGGAAAACAGGCCGCATGCCTTCGGACTGTTGGCGATCGGAACCCCGATCCAAAAGTTGCCGAGCTTGAGATGGAATTGAAAGAGCTTGGAAATTCTATTGGTATGGGTGCGATGGGCTTCGTCGGTAAATCTATGGTTATCGATTGTCATATAGAATGTGGCTTCACACATACAGGCGGTATGCCGATGAGTGTACATGCGTTCTGCTTGTCATCACGACGCGCCGTTGCGCGCATTCATCGAGACGGACGTGTTGAATACCGCACAGATCCTAATTGGTTCACACCTTATATGAGACGGGAGACGATCGGATGGCAATCGACCACGGCAAGCTTAAAACAGTCAGTCTGACAGTTCCGGTTACAACTGAAGACCTGAAAGATATTGAGATTGGCACCATTGTCTACCTAAACGGTGTCGTCTATACGGCGCGTGAGGGCATCTACAAGAAAGTCCTTGAGGGTGGCGAGCAACTTCCTGCGCACTTGGCTGAAATATCTAATGCGAACTTTCATTGTTCACCTGCCGCCAGCCAAAATGCAGACGGTACGTTCAATATTGGTGCGATGACGGGTACTGCATCCTTTAGATTCTCAAAATGGCTGGAGAAATGGTTCAAAGTCTCCGGCGCCAAGATCATTATTGGTAAAGGTGGAATGACCTCGGAAGATTATAAAAAATACTTCGTACCCAATGGTGCAATTTATCTGACAACGGTCGGATACGGCACAGGTGCGCTACTTGGACGCGGCATTAAAAGCATCAAAGATGTACATTGGTATGATGAGCTTGGCGTCGCTCAGGCTATGTGGATGGTCAATGTAGAGAACTTCGGCCCATTCATTGCCGATAGCGATCTCGCCGGAAACTCTTTGTTTGAGCGTGAGAATGAAAAAGTAAAAGCCGGGATTGATAAGCTATACGAAGGCACGCGTGCTCCTGCCTTGAGACGCTATGGTGAAACCAATGATCGGGGCGACGAGGTTATTTAATAATCGCGACCTGGGCGTGCTTTATACGTCGGCAATGCTAATCCTTTAGCGATACCTGCTGCCCGCAGCAGGAAGCCTGCACCGATACCTGAAAATACAGATATCTCAAACGGCACCCCAAAAGAGCAAAGACCAATGTGCACTGCGGCTGCGAGCGCTGCCGCGGTCGCATAAACCTCTTTACCAAGGATCAATGGCGTCTCATTACAAATAACGTCTCGGATAAGCCCGCCAAATGACGCTGTCATCATCCCCATAACGATAGCGACCAAGGGCCCCGCACCGCTCTGTCGCGCCAACTCAGCACCCATCACGCCATAAAGGGCAATACCAATGGCGTCTGCCCAAAGCAGAACCACATAACGCCGCTGAATGATATGTGCGCTAAAAAATATGAGTGTGGCGATGCCCAGGCAAATCCATACTGGAAGTGGGTCTGAGATCCAGAACACCGGACGGTCGAGTAAAAGGTCACGCAAGGTTCCGCCGCCGACGCCGGTCAGACTAGCCATCAAACCAAACCCGACGAGGTCCATCTCTTTGCGGCTGGCGACAAGCGCGCCTGATGCGGCAAATACAATGACGCCCATAATATCCATGATGAAAATAAACGTTTGCACGGAAGCCCTCGCTTTAAAGTCAGTGTTCGGTGTCGCGCAATCTAAACTGGACTAAAGGGCGATGCAAAGCCTGAGCACATCAGCCAAGAATGCCCCTATTTCTTGACGTCGTTCTCATGTGCAAATCGAATGAGCGCGCCTAAGCGATAAACCGCATGAACCATTTTTCCATATGGAAACGTTACGAACATCCCAAGCACAATCCCCAGGTGAACAGCAAGCAACAGTCCCATCAATGATGTTTCTCTGAGCGCAAGCAAAGCCAGACCTGTAAGCCCCGTCAGGAACAACAACCAAAGAAAGGCAATGTCCATACCGTGTTGCTTCGTATCTTGGGGTTCTGGGTCTGCTTTCTTTTTGATCATCAGCAAACCAGGCGGTCCAATCAGGAGCCCGATACCACCAAGCGTTCCCAAGACAACAGGCACTGAGAAATAATCATACGGTGCAGGCCAGCCAAAGACGTAGTGATAGACCGTTGCCACTGACGTCGCCGCAAAGCACAGCAAGAAGCCCCACATCGTGAACTGATGCGCGACCCGTCGTCCCATTGAGTAATTGTCATCAGGATAGTTACAGCCATGGCCGCCACCACCCATATACTTCATTTGGCCGGCGTCCTTGAGGGCCTTGGTCAACGCACGCGGATGCAGCAAGTCCATCGGCTTCGCACCAATGTCTTTCCAGAACTTCATCAACCCAACAAAGAAAGCCAGGATCGCAAACAGGAACGGCGCGCTTGCCACATAAACAATCACGTCATGTGGAATGACTTTATAGAATGAGCCTTCACCCTTATAGACGCCAGAAACGACATCTACACCCTGAATGGCATACGTCAGTCCCGTAACGATGACCGTCAGCGCCACGACGATCAGTGCAACCCACTTACCATTACCTTCAAATAATTTTTTAAAGATTCCAGGCCAAGCATAATCCCGGTACGTCTCGCCGCGGAGCTTAGCAAACGTCTTAGGTACATTGACGGCGAATTCATGTGGCGGCGCGTACTGGCACGCATAATAACAGCCTTGGCATCCATGACAGAGGTTCGCTAAGTACGTGACATCTCCATCGTTAAAATTAAGGCGTTTGGTCATTGCTGGAAAAACAGCACAGTACCCTTCGCAATATCTGCAAGCGTTGCAGATCTGCATAATCCGTTTGGCTTCGTCCAGTGTTTCAGTTTCTGGCATGACGTGCGGCCTCCTCACCAGCTATGCGGCCAAACACGTTACCAATCGCCATTCCTGTGCCACCAGCGTAACCCTGGCCAAGAATGTTACCGGCCATAATTTCGCCTGCCGCCCAGATATTCTGAGCAGGCTTGTCATCATTCATGAAAACCTGGGCACGCTTGTTAACTTCAAGCCCCAAGTAGGTAAACGTAATCCCCATCTTCACCGGATATCCATAATAAGGTGGTGTATCAATTTTACGCGCCCAGTTTGATTTCTTAGGCTCTACACCTTCGGTATGGCATCCGTCCGGTTCCGTTGCATTGAAATCGCCGGGTTGAACGCCCGCGTTATAATCTGCGATTGTTTTTTCCATTGTTGGCGCATCAACACCCAATTGCTCAGCAAGACCTGCGAGCGTATCGGATTGAATAGGTGAATAAACGGTGGGCATAAACAGACCCATGGATTTGCTGTCGATCACGGCATAGGCCACTTGATCAGGCTGCTTTGCCACCAAACGCCCCCAGATGGCATAACGTTTAGGCCAGATATCCTCGCCCTCGTCATAGAAACGGTCACCGTTCTTATTCACAACGACCGAGAAAATAACGCAATCAACACGCGTTGAAATACCTCCGTCGAACTGAGGCGCACGCCCATCAATCGCAACAGCATGACACTGTTCAGGCACGCCGACAGATTTGGCGCCGTTATTCAGCATCGAGCGTAAAACTTTGCCCGTATTCATAGGAGAGCCGCGAACAAGGAAGTTTTCAGCGATGTCGCCCCACCCTTCCTTAAGCCACTCAATATTGGCTTCGAAGCCGCCTGATGCCAGCACCACAGTACGCGCTTCAACGCGGTGCAATTCACCTTTGTGACGCACTTGAGCAGCAACAAACTTGCTGCCTTCCATCTCAACATCTTCGACTTCAGCTTCGAAAACGATATCAATACCAAGCTTTTCGCAGGTCTTGAAATAACTGTTCATCATCGCCTTGCCACCACCCAAAAAGAACGCATTGGTTCTGGCCAGGCCAAGTGTGCCGCTCAACGGTGGTTGAAATTTAATTCCTTGTTCAATCATCCAGTCGGCGCAATCTTCAGACGCTTCAATCATAAAGCGCATAAGCTCTTCATTGGTGTTGCCATCAGTGACCCGCATCAAATCTGTCATGTACTCGCTGGCTTCATACGCACCAGTTACATAGTCGGTTGCAGCATTATGGCTATAGCGGATATTGCGGACATGGCGCGAATTTCCACCGCGTAAATCCTTGTCAGCACTTTCGATCATCAGGACACTTGCACCCATTTTACGTGCCGTGATTGCTGCTGACATCGCAGCATTACCGGCACCGAGAATGAGAACATCATGCGGTTCTAAAAAAGCAGTTGGGGGCAATTGAAACTCCGTTGGATACATAGACAAATTCTAAAAAACGCTGATAATAGCATAGAGATCGTTTCTGTTAACTTCAAAGAATTAGATTTAAGGACTGAATAATGAGCAACGTGACGGCGTTAAAAACAAGTATTTCCGAAGCTGAATGGCAGATGCGTAAAGATCTCGCGGCCTGTTTTCGGCTTGTAGATTTATACGGCTGGTCAGATTTGATCGCGACCCATTTGTCCGCACGCGTGCCGGATGCGGACGATCAGTTCCTCATAAATCCCTTTGGTTTAACGTTTGATGAAATGACCGCGTCATTATTGATGAAAGCTGACGAAGACGGCAATCTGCTTAACCAGTCTGACTACGATATGAATCCAGCTGGCTTTGTCATCCATTCTGCCGTGCACATGGCCCGCCCTGAAGTCGCATGCGTCATTCATACCCATACACAAGCGGGTGTAGGTGTCGCTACGCAAAAGAACGGCCTCCTGCCGCTCACGCAACAGTCCCTCGCCGTTTTGGCGACAACGAGTTATCACGAATATGAGGGTATTGCCTTTGATATGTCCGAGCGCGAGCGCCTCGCCCAAGACCTTGGAAACAATAATGTCCTGTTCCTCAAGAACCACGGTCTACTGACTGTCGGCAATACTGTTGGTGAAGCGTTTATGTGGATGTACCGCGCTGAGCGGGCATGCCGATTCCAACTCGCTTTCCAGCAAGCTGGTGTCGAAGCCACCAAGATTTCAGAAGAAATGCAAAAGATAACAATGGATCGGAACCGGCAAGCCAACTCAAAGGATGGTTACCGACCTATTGGCCAAAAAGAATGGCCAGCCCTTCTTCGGAAACTCGATCGCGAAAACCCTGGGTATGACGCTTAAGATAAGCGTCATCATTCCATCAATCTGGGAACGGGAGTGGCTCACCCTCAGGGATAGGCACTTGGAACACGTTCAAGATATTTGAAACGGTTGCGTAATACCCAATAAGGACGGTGAGCTCAAATACGCCACGCTCCCCTAGCAGGTCATGCGTGCGCGCATATAATTCGTCATCAGTACGCCCCGTTTTATTGAGTTTATATGCGAATTGATACACCGTCTTATGATCTGGGTCCGAGGGTTCTTGCTCGTCCATAATACCATTGATGACGTCATCGCTGAGGCCTTCACGGCGTGCGATTTTGGCGTGGGCATACCATTCGTAATTCGCCCGCCAATGCCGTCCGCAGACAAGTATGGCCAATTCACGAAGTGGGCCAGGAATGATTGTACGGTAACGGACGCAAGCGCCCATTTCCTGGGTTATGTCTCCCAATTCTGGGCTGCGCAGCATCGCATTAAACGGACCCCGAAGAGCGCCTTCATCATTTAAGAACTCGGAAGGATCACCACCTTTTTGTCGATCACCACCGGTGATGCCATCAAAAACGACACGTTGCTCATCACTCATATCTTCTGGAGCTATAGGGCCTAATCTACTCATGTTTCACCTGTTGCTGCTGCGACTTTTTCTGGTGGCGGTGGGTTACCAGGGACTGGCTCACCAGCAAGTTCAGGATGACAGCGCAAATATTGCGGTGCGAACGCTGCCTTAGCTCGCAGCTTTTCTGCCGCATGCCAAACCCACCTTGGATCATAAAGCATCCCGCGCGCCAGCGAAACCATGTCGGCTTGACCGGTACGGATAATATGCTCTGCCTGTAACGGGTCTGTTATTTTACCAACGGCCATCATCGACAAAGATGTTTCACGCTTAATGTCAGCCGCGAACCCCGTTTGGTATCCAGGCCCTACAGGTATTTTTTGATGCGGTGAGTTCCCACCAGATGATACATCGATATAGTCGCATCCGCGTACTTCGAGAACTTTTGCAAATGCAATGCTACCGTCGATATCCCAGCCTTCATCAACCCAATCGGTTGCTGATATACGAACACCCAAAGGCATATCGTCTGGCATCACGGCACGGACGGCATCAAATATCTCAAGTGGGTAACGCATCCGACCTTCGAGTGAGCCTCCATACGTATCGTTGCGGCGGTTCGATATTGGCGACAGGAATTGATGCAGCAAGTATCCATGGGCACAGTGAAGCTCGATAGTCCGGAAACCAAGGCGGACAGATCGCTTTGCCGCTTGTACGAAGCTTTCCTTAACACGCGCCAATTTCTCATCTGTCATGGCGTCTGGTGTATGCCAGCCATCGGCATAAGGTTCTGCGCTGGGGCCAACAGTCTGCCATGCACCATTATCAACGGTTAACGGGGCCCCGCCTCGCCATGGCACATCAACGGATGCCTTACGTCCCGCATGTGCCAATTGTATGCCCACAGGGACATTGCCATAACTGTTACAGAATTTAAGTACGCGTGCGAGCGCAGCCTCGTTCTCGTCGGAATAAAGACCAACACATCCCGGCGTAATACGGCCTTCAGGTTCAGTGCCCGTTGCTTCGACAAACAACAACCCGGAACCTGCAACAGCGAACTGCCCCAGGTGCATGATATGCCAATCACCAACCGTGCCGTCCAAGGCCGAGTACTGGCACATGGGCGCAACCACGATCCGATTGGACATTTCCAGCCCACGCATTTTATAAGGCGTAAATAATTCGCTGCTCATAAGGAACCCTCAAGATCAATTTCTAACGTTGATCTTATGTGGCCCTTAGACAGTGTTACGTCAATGCAATTGCGCGAGGCTCAGCCCAAAACTTCCTTGAGCGCATCACCGACATGTACAGGTGTCGAAAGCACGTTCACGCCCGCAGCCTCGAGGGCCTTTTTCTTGGACGCATACGTACCCTTGTCACCCATAACAATCGCGCCGGCATGACCCATCTTTTTACCTGGAGGGGCCGCACCACCTGCGATATAGGAAATCACCGGCTTGGACATTGTCTTGGCATATTCAGCAGCGTCTTCTTCCATCGCACCACCGATTTCACCAACCATGACAACGGCTTCTGTACCAGGGAATGCATCAAGAGCTTCAAGTGCGTCACGCGTCGTTGTGCCAATCACGGGGTCACCACCGATGCCGACGAATGCTGTCTGACCATATCCTGCCGAGACGATATTTTGGCATAGTAGTGTACCAAGTGAGCCCGAGCGAGAGAGAACCCCAACTGAGCCTTTTTTGAAGATACGCTGATTGAAAGCAGGCATGAAACCCATGAAGGTCTCATCAACGGTCACGCCGCCAGCTGTATTCGGACCAACGATCTGTGTTCCTGCTTCTTTCGCAGCCGCCATAATGTACATGATGTCGTGAACCGGGACATGCTCGGTCAGCATCAAGATCATTTTGGCACCAGCCTCAATCGCATCCAATGCTGCGGCCTTCAGGCCAAGCGGTGGAATAAACATTAAAGACGCATCGAACCCGACGCCTTCCTGTGCTTCAGCGGCAGATGCATAAACCGGCACACCAACATGTTCGGTGCCAGCCTTCTTTGGATTAACACCACCAACAACGTTAGCGCCATATTCCTGCATACGCTCAGTCCAGAATGTACCTTGCTTACCGGTAATGCCTTGAACGAGGATGCGTGTTTCTTTACGAGGAATAATCATTTCAGTTACTCCCTTTTGCAGCGTCGACGGCGGCTTTGCACGCCGCGCTCATATCCGGCAATGGATCCATATCCAATTTTTCCTTTAACATGCGGATTGCCTCTTCATCGCCGGTACCCGCGATTGAAAAGAACACAGGAATGTCTGGTTTTACTTCGTCCCAGGCATTCAACAGGCCTTCCATCATCACGTCACAACGCGCGAAGGCACCACAAAAATTCACAACGAGACTTTTGATCCCCGGCTTCGCTAGTACCATTTTTAGCGCCACCGTACCCTTGGTATAAGCCTCGCCACCAATCTCGCAGAAGTTCGCAGGTTTGCCGCCATGATGACCCACAACGTCCATTGTCGTCATGGTCAGTCCGGCACCGTTCGCCAAAACACAAACATCGCCATCAAGTTCAATATATTTAATGCCGTTGTCTTCACCCATCTGCTCAAGCTCAGTCAGCTTGTCCGGTGTGCCTTTGGTCGACAGCTCCTGTTGGCGTTTGATTGCGCTATCATCAAGTGTGAACTTGCAATCAAGTGCAGCAACGTCACCAGAACCCGTAATAATCAAAGGATTGATTTCTAAAAGCTCAGCATCGTTGGTGATGTAAGCCGCATAAAGCTTTACCAGCGTTTCTGAGACACCAGCTTCAGCACCCGAAAGATCAAGACCAGCAATCAACGCCTGAGCATCACCGATGGAAAACCCATGGCGAATATCGACGGCATGCTTTTTCAATTTCTCAGGTGTATCCGCTGCAACGTCCTCAATATCCATTCCGCCCTCTGTCGAGAACATCACGACGGGACCTTTAGAAACTGGATCATTCAGAACCGCTGCATAGAATTCGCGCTTGATGTCAGACTTTTCTTCGATCAGCACTTTCTCAACGATGAACTCACCAATTGTCATGCCAAGAATTGCTGTGGCGTGCTGGTGTGCTTCGTCTGGCGTGTCAGCGAGCTTAATGCCGCCCGCCTTGCCGCGTTTACCGGTCGGTACCTGTGCCTTAACGACACAAGGTCCGAGTTCCTTTGCTGCAGTTGCAGCCGAATCCGCGTCAACAACGAGGATACTTTTCGGAACCTTGATCCCGCTTTCAGCGAGCAGTGGCTTTGATGCATATTCTTCGAAATTCATGACTGATTATTTCCCAAACTTCTGCCAATACCCACCGAACAATTCCTCCTCAGAGGGTTTGTCTTCGGCGATGGTTTTGACAAGATGTGTGATGTTTATGAAATGCGTATAGTTCAGGTTATCCGAGATGGAGTTACCCGCCCACGTTCCGCCACCCATTGAGAGAGTGAAGTTCAGGCCGTTGTTAAATCCGCCGCCGTTACCAAACGTATGAGCTTGGTTTACGAGAACGCGGACAACATCGATCTCTTCTGCCAAACGCGTCGCATGCTCAGGCACGTTCGTATGGATGCCAACCGAATGGCCTTTGCCACACACATTCAAGATCGTGTTCAACTGTGAAACAACATCGTCCATATCTTTGGCACGATAGACTGTCAGAACCAGTGACAACTTCTCATCAATCAATGGGCTATCTGGATTTGCAACGCCCTCTTCAACCATGAAGAATTTGCTGCCTTTGGCATTTTGATCCAATTCGAACACGTCGACCAAAACGTCAGCATCTTTCGCAATCACATGACGATTGAGATGGCCGTCGACCCATAACGTATCAACAACTTTTTGCTTCTCATCTGCATTGCAGACATATCCACCCGCGCGCTTGAGTGCGGCGATTGCCTCGTCATAAACACTGTCGAGAATGATGATCGAGTTTTCAGATGAACAAGACGTCGAGTTATCAAAAATCTTCGACATGCAGATCTTTTCAGCTGCATCATCGAAATCTGCTGTCTCGTCGATAATGACGGGCACGTTTCCAGCACCGACGCCAATCGCTGGCGTCCCTGATGAATAAGCGCGCTTCACGTTATTCTGTGATCCAGTCACGATCACCAGGTCTGACTGGTTCATGAGCTGTTGCGTCAATTCTTTGTTCACAGGGGACGGCAACACTTGAACAAGATCGCCAGGCAAGCCGATTTTTTCCAATTCCGCACGCATGTAATTGACGGTCTTTGTCGTCGTACCCAAACCCGCTGGCGATGGCGCAATGATCACAGCGTTGCGACCCTTGATCGCAAACATCGCTTTGTTCACAGGTGTCGCGGCTGGGTTTGTTGATGGCGTTACAGCAGCAACCACACCAACAGGCTTGGCATACTTTACCAAACCCTTTTCCGGGAGTTCTTCGATAATCCCAACTGATTTAACCCGCATCAAGTCACGCAAGCACCCATAGGTCTTACGTGTATTTTTCATGATTTTGCTTTCGACATTACCCAAACCGGTATCTTTAACCGCGAGCTCAGCAAGTTCCTTTGCACGCACGGGCTTGTAAATTGCCCATGCCAATGCCGTTACAGCTTCGTCGACACGTGCTTGATCTGCATTTGCAAAAAGTGCCATCGCCGCACGGGCCTTTTTAACGAGACCTTGAATGATTTCTTTTTCCGAACCTGGCTCGGATGTCTTTAAAGATGCCTGGGTACTCATGGAAGTTTCCTCTGAAGTTTTTGTGACTCACCGTAAATTAAACATATTAATGCATATTACTTTATTAAAATCAACATTAACGAGATATTATGTCCCAAAAAATGGGATAGTGACAAATATTAATTTCTTACATCACATCCCAATAATCGGATGCTGCTGTCCAAATGCAGAAGATATCAGCGTTAAGCCTATCAACAAAATGACAAAGCCGCCTAAAATAGCAACAATATCAATGGTGTACGAAACGTACGGCCCGCTCAACCACGATGCCCGCTCCATATAATGCCGCGCTGTGCCGGCGAGTATGGCCAAAAGTGAAACGGTTATCGCCGTCCCCACGGACATGCCCAAAACCGCACCAATACCAATCCAGTGCAATGATGTGACACTGGCAAAAACCAGGACAATGATAGCACCTGTGCATGGCCTCAAACCAATCGACAGGATGACAGCAATCATAGACTTGATGTCTTTAGCCGCCTCAACTTGCGCCATCGTCGGCACGTGACTATGCCCACATGACGAATCATAATCCGAAGTGGCTCCATGAGAACACCCATGAACAGTTTCGCCGCGGATCCTGGCAAAGAGACGCCGCAATGCCTGCATCGCAAGGTAGCCGCCAAGTAACGCGACCAAAATAAAACTGGCACGCTCCCCCCATGTGACAGCGAGTTGCGTATCACGGGGTAACCAGCCAATCACATAAACAAGGCCATAGACGATCAAAACAGCGACCAGTCCTTGGCACATGGATGCAGAAACGGCCAAAGCAACACCGCGCCTTAATGTCTGGCGGTGAGATAAGAGATAGCTACTGACAATAGCCTTGCCATGCCCTGGCCCAGCGGCATGAAACACACCATACAAAAAACTCACACCGATCAGCGACCAGATGAGTTCCCAGTTCCCATGATTACTTGCCAGGCGGCTCATATGATCATTCAAAAGCCGATAGAATTTTCGTTGCTCGGTATAAATCCACACACTTACACGATCAATCAGGCTTATTTCTGAAACCTGCTCGCTTTGTGACGACGCTTGAGCACCATCAAGGCTGG
>DGOK01000147.1 GCA_002389385.1 Rhodospirillaceae bacterium UBA4468
ACCGAGTATGATAAAATTTATGCCAATATTACGATTCCAGATCAGGGTACGAATGATCGATCAATAACCCTCCGCTATCAACAACTCGCTGATATGGTTCAGCAATATTGTAAGGCTGGAAAATTTTTGGATTTAGGTTGCGGCAATGGAGGCTTTTTAGACGCCATGCCCGCGTGTGAAGGTAATGGTTTTGAGATACGAGAAAAAGGCTCTGATCTTCAAAGAAGTGATAATATCATTACAGGTGATTTCTTGAAATTCGTGCAACAGTCTTCTTATGATAGTGAGCCACAGTTTAATTTCCTGACGGCGTGGGATGTCCTCGAACATATACCTAATTTGGATGAGTATATGCAGGCTATGGCTAAATTATTATCATCGAATGGATATCTGTTTGTCACTGTACCCGATATTAATAGCAGCTTTTCAAAAGTTTTTGGCTCAAAATGGAACTGCATCTTGTTAGAGCACTTATGGTATTTTAACGTAGACACTCTGAGTAAATATGCTTCGCGCTTTGGATTTGATTATGTCAGTTCCCGCCCACTGCTCTTTCCAAGCGATGCCCAAACTTTAGTTAACAGAATTGCGCAAACGGGGTTCCTGCCCAAAATTTCGTTACCAGGGTTTATTAGCGACCGTGTCGTTAAGCTACCGATTGGCGTAACGTTTGTTGTATTTCATAAAACAACATAGTAATCGTAGCCAGCAAATAACCAATGGATATGTAAATGAGTATTGTCGTTGTAACAGGTTCCGGTGGATTAATAGGATCTGAGGCGGTTCGGTTTTTCGCTAATCAAGGGCTGGATGTCATTGGTGTCGATAATGATATGCGTCGATACTTTTTCGGCGACAACGCGAGCACTGCCTGGAACCAGGAAGTGCTGTCTAAATCAGTTAAAAATTACATGCATGTTTCTGCTGATATTCGTGATGCAGACGAGATGGGGGTGCTCTTTAAAAAATATGGCAATGAGATAAAGGCCGTTGTTCATGCAGCCGCACAGCCATCTCATGATTGGGCCGCGCAAGAGCCCTTCACAGACTTCTCTGTCAATGCGACGGGTACTTTGACTTTGCTGGAAATGTGTCGTCAGCATTGTCCAGACACTGTGTTTTTGCATTTGAGTACGAATAAAGTTTATGGCGACACACCAAATCATTTGCCATTGATCGAGAGAGATACGCGCTGGGAATTGGATCTATCACACGCTTATGCAGAACATGGCATTGATGAAAGTATGAGCGTCGATAACAGCACGCACAGCATCTTTGGTGCATCGAAACTTTCCGGGGATATCCTCGTTCAGGAATATGGGCGCTATTTTGGTTTAAAAACGGCCGTTTTTCGAGGTGGATGCCTAACAGGCCCAGCCCACTCAGGCGCTAAGCTGCATGGGTTCTTATCCTATTTAGCGAAATGTGCCGTACATGGTGATGCGTACACAGTTTTTGGCTACAAGGGCAAACAAGTTCGCGACAACATTCATAGTTATGATTTAGTCAACGCGTTGTGGCATTTTTTCAAGGCGCCTCGAGTTGGTGAGATTTATAATATGGGGGGGAGCCGGTTTTCTAACTGCTCTATGCTCGAAGCTATAGAAATTTGCGAAAAGCATACGAACCGCCCCTTCATTTGGGAATACCGTGACGATAATCGTATTGGGGATCATATCTGGTGGATCAGCGACGTCCGTAAATTTCAGTTACACTTCCCAGAATGGCAGTATAAATATAGCATTAACGATATAATACTCGAAATCTGTGATAGTGTCCCATCCCGTGGTGTATGAGGCGGCCTAACGCCTGTCTCCGACTGTTGTCATCGCCGTGTTACTGTGCCGCCAGTGGCAGCGGCTCAATGTCTTCAGGTTTACATACTTCAGTGACAGTTTCCAGTGTCATGTAGCGACGGCAAACGGCCCACTCGTCGTTCTGTTCGAGCATCAGGGCTCCAACCAGTCTGATAATGGCGTCGTCGTTGGGGAAGATGCCGACGACATTGGTGCGACGTTTAATCTCTCTGTTCAGTCGCTCCAGTGGGTTAGTGCTGTGGAGCTTGGCTCTCAGGTCTTTCGGCCACGCCATGTGGACAAGGACGTCGTCTTCCGCGTCATCCATGAGCGCGGCGAGCTTCGGCAGTTTGGGCCTGAGTTGATCTGCGACCTTTGCGCGCCCGATAGTCGGCGCCGGCCAGGGCTTGAACTTCTAACGCCATCATACGCTCGGCGGCAAAGCCAATCATATCACGCAGAAAATCCGCATCAGAAGCCTGTTCAAGAAGGGTTTTAGAGCGATCTTGACTTAGGTCATCGTGTTCGTCCTTTTGGTCAGGTTGCTTTGTTTTGCAACTCCAACCTACCGGAGACACGCGATGGCCGCCTCATTCAAGCTACCCCACTTGGGCTCCGGTCGCTACGCTCCCTATGCCCAACGCCCCCATGGGCGCTTCGTAAACCACGTGGAGGGACACCACCCTCATTGAGACTGCTAAACTAAACAAAATTGAGCCACAGGCCTATTTAACAGCGACCCTTCAAGCCATAGTGACCGGACACAGGAAAAGCCAGATCGAACAGCTCTTGCCATGGAACTTCGAGGCTAAAGTCAGTTACGTGAGATTGCTGTATCGCTTACGGAAAACCACCATCTATCGGCGTAATGGTATCTTTATGGAAACATCTTTGCCAACAAGCCGCTATCTACGAGCACCAACTGCCCAAAACCAAATCAGCAATCCAAGAATATATCATCGTAAGTGGTGCATCTCGGTTTTGAGGGTCTCTATTTTACCGTTCAAGCGTTCGGTCGTCATCGTTCGTGCACGAGAAGGTTTTTGCCGGTCAGCGCTATCAAGCTGATGCAGATAACGATCAACACTTTCTTCGATCTGATCCATACGGCGCTTTATCTTGGCGCGTGTGAAGTTCTTGTCGCGGGTATTAACGGCCTTTAACTTACTTCCGTCAATTGCACGATGGCATCAGAAAAAGATTAAGCTGACGGAATAATCCAACAAACTGAGCGCAGACTTTACGGATCGCCGGACCATTATCTTTGCGAAAGTTGGCAATCGTCTTGTGGTCCAGGACCAGGCGACCCGTCAACCACATCACTTCAACATTACGTCCCGCTTCACGCTCCAAGCGGCGGCTGGATTGAACCCGGTTGAGGTACCCATAGATAGAAAGCGATAAAGCAATCACACGTAACTGATTTGAGCCTCGAAGTTCCATGGCAAGAGCTGCTCGATCTGGCTTTGCCTGTGTCCGGTCACTATGGCTTGAAGGGTCGCTGTTAAATAGGCCTGTGGCTGAATTTTAGTTAGTTATCTGGTACAGCCCCTTTAATTTTAATGGATAAAATTATCAGTGGCAGGGTATGAATAGCCCCCTTTTTAGGGGCTTCGCAAGTAGAATGTTTTAAGCTGCCATGGGTTTACCCATGGCGATTTATTGTTTTGGCGATGCCGCCGATGGCCATGTTGGGGAGCAGGTCAGTCTCTATAGAACTCGCCCTAATTCTTCCATGATGTGCACTCAATAGTCTACGTCATTAATAGATGCAATAAGCATTACTTCACTAACACCGTCTATGTTTTGAATACTTTGCACTAAATCTTTAGGTTCAAGTTCATTCTTCATGATCACGTCGAATGTTAGCAATGTCGAATTACCATCTCCTGCCCCCTCGACATGGAGAATATTCGCTGTTTTTGTAAATTCATTGATGACAGAACTATAAACTGGTTCGCCGCTACTGTTAGTTACCCGCATTTTTAAAATAAATTCACTTTTATATAAAGATCCATAATTTGTGGTATCAAGAATCGCCGCAACAACAAGTACGATGGTTGTACCGATAGTTGCTAAAAAATAACTCGACGTACCTGCAGCCATTCCGGCGGAGAGTGCCAAAAATATAAAGGCAGTATCCTTTGTATCTTTTACAACAGTACGGAATCGGATAATTGATAGCGCACCAACAAGGGCGAAGGCGCGGGCAACATTATTACCAATAACCATCATCACCATCGAAACGATAATCGTGATGAAAACAATTGTGAGCATAAACGACTGGGAGTAGCTAAGCCCTTTATGCGTAATCCTATAAACAAAACTTATGAACATACCCAATATAACGGCTAAACCCATGTTTATAAGTATATCATGAGCTTGGTATACGCCAACGATCCCGCTAGCTTGCATCACGTCTTGAATTTGTTGTTCCATTTATATAATCTCACTAATTTTATTAAGATAAGTTCTGCGCTAAGCCACAAATTTCCATGCCCTTGCAGAACTTTGAAATAGATTGTCGCCGAAGGTTGTGTGTTTTTATAATTCTATGAAACCAAGCTGGCACCCTACGATGGAACTTAACCTCTAAAACTGTATAGCCGGCAAGAGTTTCAAACCATTGCTTGTTTGCCGATGGAAACAATTCGGATGTCGCGGTTGCACGTAAATGGCTATCGAAAGTTATGCGGAAATTCAGATCAAAAGCGCTCGTATAAGGTCGGCGTTCATAATCCACTAAAACCATAGGATAAGTTCTAAGTCGAGCTCGACTGAAAACAAATCGTTGGAATAGCTCATTCTCAGCAAATCTACAATCGACCAGAATACTTTCGCTAGGAGAAGTAAACGATTTAATATCTTCTAATATTAACGGGATACGGGTTTTAAACGTACGATCAATGTGCCGACCTTTCTCCTCTAGAAAAATAGGAGTTGGCGAATTTGAAATTCTTGAGTAAGTCCTAATACGAAATTTTCGACGATGCCGTATGCCGTCAATCTTATCAAAATAATGGGTCGTCATCAGATTATCAAAGTATAGCGAACGTACAATATATCTGTTGCCCAGCTCAGGGTGGACGAAACCATCATACTTCATGAACTGAGCGACCTCATGCTCAATTACATTACATTGGCCCGCGTTCAAGAGATACTTAAACTCATAGCGGGCAAAATCTTCAGTCAGC
>DGOK01000008.1:0-12703 GCA_002389385.1 Rhodospirillaceae bacterium UBA4468
ACGATGTTCCCAAGGTGCATTTTGAACTTTTCCACAAAACTCTTCTATTGTGCAGTGCAAAATAATATGGATAACTTCGTAACGGCAAATGGGAGTTTGCAGGGGATAGGAGCCGCAACAAAATGGTGACGGAAAGATTTAACGCGAGCGATATTCGCGCCCGCAAGGGTCGTGGACGTCTTGCATGTTTAACAGCGTACGACATGCCGATGGCAAAGTGCGTCGATCAGCATTGTGATATTGTGCTCGTGGGCGACTCTTTGGCGATGGTTGTCTATGGCCTCGAGACCACACGCGGTGTGACCCTTGATATTATGATAGCGCATGGCCAGGCCGTCATGCGCGGGACTGAACGTGCCTGTGTGGTTGTTGATCTGCCGCATGGAAGTTACGAAACATCTCCGGCACAAGCTGTTATCTCGGCAAAACGTGTTTTCGATGAAACGGGTTGTCAGGCTGTAAAGCTCGAAGGTGGCGAAGAAATGGCGGAAACCGTTGCAGTAATTGTTGCGGCGGGTATCCCTGTACTTGGCCATATAGGCTTGTTGCCACAAAAAGCCGAACACCGTGGCGGCTTTAAAATTCAAGGCAAAGATGATGAAGGCGCTGCACAGGTTTGCCGTGACGCGCGCGCGATTGAAGATGCTGGCGCATTCGCAATTGTGATTGAGGGAACGGTTGAAGTCGTTGCCCGCACTGTGACAGAACAAAGTGGCGTGCCAATGATTGGCATCGGGGCATCGCCGGCATGTGATGGACAGATTCTTGTTACGCAGGATATGGTTGGCTTGTTTGCAGACTTCACACCTAAGTTTGTAAAACGCTATGGGGATGCGGGAAAAATGATCGCAGAAGCCGTTGGCAATTACGCAGATGAAGTGCGAAATGGCCAGTTTCCGACACTGGATCATTGTTTCGGTGTGAAGAAGACGAAGGACTGAGCAGATGGAGGTCGTAAGATCTGTCGCTGAAATGCGTGAAATCGTTGCTGGCTGGCGTAAAGTGGGCGAAAGCGTTTCATTGGTGCCCACAATGGGCGCGCTTCACGACGGCCATATGTCTTTGGTCCATGCCGTTTCTGAAAAAGCAGATCGCTCGATCGCTTCTATCTTTGTAAATCCGACCCAGTTTTCGCCGAGTGAGGATTTTGCTGTGTATCCCCGAGACGAAGCGCGCGATCTTTCTATGCTTGAAGCGGCTGGTGTGGATTTAGTGTTTACGCCTGAAATGACGCAAATGTACCGTGAAGGTCACCGCACAAAGGTTGAAGTTCAAGAGCTGAGCCAACTTTTAGAAGGCGAGACCCGCCCTCATTTCTTCATTGGCGTTGCGACCGTGGT
Organism: Rhodospirillaceae bacterium UBA4468; assembly: GCA_002389385.1. Classification (GTDB taxonomy): domain Bacteria; phylum Pseudomonadota; class Alphaproteobacteria; order Rhodospirillales; family Casp-alpha2; genus UBA4479. Next base: position 1,341 of record DGOK01000008.1, read on the forward strand.
TGCAAAGTTATTAATTCAAGCCATGCCGGATATCGCCATCTTTGGTGAAAAAGACTATCAACAATTGTGCGTCATTCGTTCAATGGCGCGGGATCTGGATTTGCCCGTTGAAATTCTTGGCGGTGCGACGGTTCGCGAAAGTGATGGATTGGCGATGTCCTCACGCAATACGTATCTTACCAATGCCGAGCGCACATTGGCACCTCGTCTCCACCATGAAATTACGAGCGTTGCGACCCGTGTCGCAAAAGGCGATCCGATTGAAATCGCCTGCAAAGATGCCGCAAATGAATTGGATAGCGCAGGGTTTAATGCGGTGGATTATGTCGCTGTACGTGATGCAGAAACGCTTGAACCGGCAACAGGAGGGCGCCCCATGCGGGTTCTTGCTGCTGCCTGGCTTGGTAAAACGCGCCTGATCGATAACGTTGCTGTCTAGCCCTGGCCGCGCTTATTTTGTCGGCGCGACATCAAGGCGGATAACCTTACCCTTTAAATTTTCAGATGGCGCTGGATAATAATCCATCACTAACGGGTCGTGACCCGGCACAATGAGATCTTCATTGCCGTTCGCAAGCCAGCGTAGCTTGTCATGGCCTTCCATCATGTCACCAATATTAAAGACGGTTCGGTACGGGTTTTTATCCCACATATTATGATAAAGATGGGATGCATCTGAGGCTAAAACAACACGGCCACGCGCGGTTTCAACGGTGACAGACTGCAGGCCCATGGTGTGCCCGCCAATAAAGTGCAGGCCGATACCTGGAAAAAGTTCGCTGTCGCCATCATGAAACTGGACGCGTTCCTTATAAACCTGACGGACCATACCGACGACGTGTTCGATATCATAGGCAACGCGAAGTGTGCCATACTTCATATAGCGACCGGTCGCAAACTGCATTTCCTTGTCTTGTAAGTGGAAACGTGCGTTCGGAAACAAATCAAAATTGCCGACATGGTCGTAATGAAGGTGTGTAATCACGATATCTTCAATATCAGCAGCATTGGCACCGACCATGGATAGGCTTTCGGCGGGGCAGCGCATGAATTCGCGTTTACGCTGTGCGGCGGCATCTGCGTTAAAACCTGTATCGATAAGCACGGTGCGGTTCTTGTTTTTAGCGACCCAGATGAAATAATCGATGGGCATATTGCCTTCATGCGGATCGGGATCGTCGACAAAGTTCTCCGTTGCATCGCGGTCATGACGTGCATATTTGATGGCAAATAGCTCATAAGTCTCAGTCATTTGGTGTCTCCTGTTCACTTTCGGGTATACTGCCACCAGTATAACGCCGAGGCCAGACCCTGAGCAGCGGGAGTGTTGCTTTCTAGAGAAAGGATAAAGACATGGCTATTGATGACCTGGAAGTTGAAATTTCTTATTTAGTGGGTGCCGCAGAGGGTGAGCAGGGTGATCTGCACGAAATCAAGTTTCGCCTGGATCAAGCGATTTCAACCATGCGTGCGGAAGGCCTTACTGTGCCGGAAGACCTTCTGAACTTCGAAATGGACCTGGATCGGATGTTGTCGGTGAAAAGCTAGTTATTCAGCCGCTTCTGATGTTTTGGTGTCTTTGGTTTCGGCAATTGCCGGTTGCTTGGCACCCGGACGAAGGTGCAGTTCATCCAGATCACCGTGGACGCGACCACCTTCTTCGATCGCCAAACTACCATAGCGAATTTTACCACTTACATCGCCCGTAGCATGAACAATGATACGTTCGCGTGCCGTGAGCTCGCCTTCGAACTTGCCTTTTATGATCGCGGTATCGATCTCAACGGTGCCTTTGTAAACGCCGGTTTCGGCAATTTCGATGACACGACTGTCCATGGAGGCTTCGACGTAACCTTCAACGACCAATGTATCGCAATCTTCGATTTCAACACCTTTGAGTTTGATGTTGGGGCCAACAATCAGTCGGCTTTCTAATTTATTGTTTGCAGGCGATGTGTCGGTCTCATCTTTGGTATTCGTGTCCGTTACCGGGTTTGTCGGCATACCAAGCAGGCTGAGTGTTTGTGTGCGTCCGCTAGGTTTTTTGGGAATAGGGTTCACGTCTTTCTGGAATAGCGCCATGGGATCCTCCTGAGCATCGGTTATGTAAGCCTAGGATGTATCGCAGATGAATACGTTCAGGGATTGTTCAAATCATGACGATTTAGAGGCGTGTCAGTTATTAGCCGTCGGAAAGTGGTTGTGCGTACTGAGGTGACGTATCCCAGGGAAAGAAAATCCAAACGTCTTGTTCTATGTCATGCACGTAGGTGTCGATGAGCTGCAGACCTTTAGGCTTGGCATAAACCGTGGCAAAATGCGCATTTGGCAAAATATCCCGAGCGGCTTTCATTGTTGTGCCGGTATCAACGAGATCATCGATCAAGAGCCAACCTTCGCCGCCGTTCTCAAGCGCCGCATGAGGCTCCTTCAGAACGCGAATACTGCCCTGGACCTGTTCGTCATAGCTGGAGATACACAGGGTATCGACCACATGGATCGACATTTCGCGTGCCACAATGGCGCCGGGGACAAGCCCACCGCGTGTCAGCGCAACGATGCCTTGAAATAGGCCTTTGGTCATCAATCGACGTACAAGCTTACGCGTGTCGCGATGGACTTCAGCCCAAGTAACGATGTGATGATCAATATCGTCGCGAAGTTGCGCCATGATACCATCCCTAGACGGCGAAACTCGCCGGAATGCAGCTGTTATTAGCGAACGAACAGATGCACTTCGTTATTGGCGGCTTGTTGTTGAGTTTTTGCAGAGACAGCGACCCGGTTAGGCGGCAGGCCCATTTCAACAAGCGAGCGCATAACGTTCTCGGCATGTTGGCGTGCCTTTTGCGAGTTCAATGCGATCCGTGCGGCGCCACCAATTGTCGGTGCAACAGCAACCAGATCAAACATCGCGTTTGGACGACGCTCGAGGGTTTTCGAAACGGCTGTATATAAAGCCTGCTCGTAAGGAACATCAGCGCGATCAAAGCGGATCACAACCAAAGGTGTGCGGCCTGCTGTGCTTATCGGTGCACCGGCCATCGAGGCCTGACCTGAATTTGAAAGGACGGCGCGGTTCACGAGCGATCCACCAAACAACTCGCCAGACTTGATGCCAGCAGAGAGAAGGTTGAGGTTCGAACGCTCAGTTGTCACATAGTTCGTCTGACGGCGCACATCACTGGTGAGTTCTTTTAACAGGCGATCAATAAGAACGGCAGTACGATTGCCCTCGTCCTCAAGAATGGCCAGTTGGCGGTGATCTTCATCAACAGCGCCTGAAACTGAAAATGCAGCGCGTGCAGCTTCGGCCATATATGCGGACAATGTAGAATTGTTGGCGACCGCTGCTGTGAGATTATTCATATAATTAATTTCGTCGGCAATACGATCAAGGTCAGCCTGTGCACTTTTGAACTGCTGAACAAGGATAGGGTTGCCGGGTGTCGTACCAACTTGCAGACGCGAGTTCACGGCAGCAATGGTGCCATGATACTGCTGCGAGTTCTGAACAAGCCCTGTACGGAGTCTTTGTAATTCTTCGTTTTGTTGAGCAATAGAAGACTGCAAACGTCCTAACTCATCACGGAGTTGCACAACCTTCTGGCCAACAAATGTACCCGTCGGCTCGCCAGGCGTGACACCTGGGGGCACAAACTGAGTAGCACCTATCGGAGGCTGACCGCCCCCGATGACCTGAACCTGATCTGTACCATCACTAGAAGCGGCTTCAGCAGAGGCTTCCTCTGTTGTTTCAGACGATGGCCACAGCAAGCTGTCTCCATAAGAACAAGCGCCTAGCGATAACGCCGCACCGACTACGAGAAAACGTAGTGAGGAAAAATCCGAAAATCTCATCCCTGAAGACCGCCCCTTTTGAGTTTAGGGAAACATAACGTTGGCATATTGATTTTGCACGCCATGACGTACCCCTTTAGTTTCCCAGTCGTTGACTGAGATATTAGACAAAGCCTGTGAAGGCGACAAGACGATTGTTTTATATAGCGAATCTTTAATTTTTACTAATTTTTCAAAATTTTCGCGTCAATCTACAAAACTCGTCGAAATTTGGCGTTATGGGTCTTGTCACCTCGAAATGTGTAGAGTACGTTCCGCAGCTTCAAACGAGGTTACAAGCGATGCGCCCGTAGCTCAGCTGGATAGAGTACTTGACTACGAATCAAGGGGCCGGGAGTTCGAATCTCTCCGGGCGCACCATTTCTTCCCATTATTAACCAATCAACACAACAGAATGACCGCTCAACATACGTTGCTACGGGGCGTTTTCGTCGTATCTTAGTCATAAATGATGGAGAGAGATGAATATGGACCGCACCAATGTCAGTGATATTGCCTTCACCCCAAGTGTTAAAGCTGTGCAGGAAAAGCTTGGCTCGCGCGCTGGATACCAGAAAATGGAGGAGCGGGGTGGCTAGCGTCATTCGGTGACTGATGACTTGGCTGAGTTTCTGGCAACACGTGACACGCTCTATCTCGCCAGCTCGAACGCTGAAGGGCAGCCTTATATTCAACATCGCGGCGGCCCAAAGGGGTTTTTGGTGCCTTTAGATGACAAAAGGCTCGCGTTTGCAGATTTTTCTGGCAATCGCCAATACATCAGTATCGGTAACTTTGATGATAACCCGAAGGCATTTATCTTTCTGATGGATTACCGCAACAAACGCCGGATTAAAATCTGGGGTGATGTTGAGGTTGTCGAAGATGATCCGGAATTGATAAGCAAGCTCGTGTTCGATGACTATCAGGGCAAAGTCGAACGGGCGTTCATATTTACGATTGAGGCCTGGGTCTCAAATTGCCCGCAAAACATTATTCAGCGCTGGTCCGAAGATGAAATGGAACCGTTGGTTGATGCCATGAAGGGCCGCATCGATAAGCTTGAGTTGGAAAACGATGCGCTGCGCGCACAACTTACTGATAAAAGTTAGAGGCTGAACAGCACGTAGACACCCGTGCTGAGGGCAGCAACGGCACAAATGGTGAGCGGCCAGCGGAGCTCTGGATACCAGGACGGCGCGCCTGATCTGTTCACTGTGCGCAAATCAACTATCAAGACCAAGATAAATGAGACGTTGAGAACAACTAGCCCGGGACCGAGCGGGAGCAATAACGCCCCCCAGGCAATCAACGATGGGGCCACGCTCAACGAAAGCCGATTGAACATTTGTCGCGGTGTGATGTCTGGCGAAGACACGGCAAAGCCCCATTGGATGCCGCCCAGAAATGACAAGATCACTGCGCCATAAGCAAGCAATGCGACAAGTGCATCGTTAACCCATGCCCCGCTGCCCAATACGGCGGCGATGGCCAATCCTAAAAACGGGATAACACCGAGTGCGCCAAGTTGTTTTGCAGCTGCTGGCACAGTGTTCTGTGTGTGATCGGTGTCAGCCATTTTGTGGACCCCTTTGATAAAAGTCTGATAAACTCAATTATATCAGTACGCATATACGGCTCTAAAAGTTCAATTTCAACGTATGAGCGGTGGGTACAGATACGGTCTCAATCGGAAAAGTATTGATCTCGGATGGTCCAATCGATCTTATAATGCGTACTTTGTATATGTCCTCTTTATTTACTAAGGAATTATCATGCTTAAAATTATCACACTTTTTGCTGCTGTTATGATGTTCTCTACGCCGGCCCTTGCTGGAAGCTGTCCCGCAAAAATCGCTGCGATTGATGCTGTACTTGCATCAGGCTCGGCAAAGAACGCTGAAGCTGTGAAGAAGATGCGCGACGAAGGCGAAGCGCTCCACAAATCAGGTGGTCATGCTGCCAGTGTTAAAGTTCTGAAAGAAGCAATGAAACTGGCTGGTATGTAAGTCACCGCCAAATAAACACTCAAGAGGCTCCGAGACTGTTGGGAAACCAAGCTTCGTGGGGCCTTGATGAGGAGACATTATGATCCGACACATGCCTTTGTTGGCCTTTCTTTGCGCAATGCTTCCGGCAATTGCGGGGGCGGCGTTAGCGCCGGATCCAGGCTTATCCGCAAAACGTGTCGTTGAAATTCAGGTCATGGCTTTACAGCGAAATGACAACCCAAGTGCTGATGCGGGGATCATTCAGACATGGTCATTTGCGCATCCCAAAAACAAAAATGCGACGGGGCCGCTTGAGCATTTTAAGCTCATGATTAAAGGACCCAACTACAGTCCGCTGCTTAATCATCATGATCACAAGATCGAGCCTTTAGCACAGGAACAAGACCGTGCTGCATTTGCGGTGACGATCTTTCCGGCCGACGGTCCAGTATTGGTTTATCAATGGATTCTTGAACGGGTGCAGGAGGGGCCAAGTGCAGGCGCTTGGATGACAACGATTGTCTCACCGCCCGCAGCAATTGGCCGAGCTGCATAATCACCGTTGCGTTAAGACGGTACCCAAATAGCTAAATACTCTGCCACAATACAAGGCGTGTCATCGCCTTCGATTTCGAATGCGTGTTTTGTGCGTGTAAAAAGGCCTGCATCCCGCATATCAGCCTCAATCAGCGTAATGCGATCGCGAAGTCGAAAGCCATTTCCAATTGGCATCGGTTTCAAGAACCGCACCCGATCAACACCATAGTTCAGCGCATACTCACTATTGGTAGGTCGCAAGTCGCATTGGTCAATAGCGTGATTGATCAGACTCAAAACCAGAAAGCCATGCGCGACGGTGCCTTCATAAGGGCTTTCGTCGCGTGCGCGTTCCGGATCGGTGTGGAGCCAGTGGGTATGATGCGTTGCCTGGGCGAAGGCATCTACCCGCGCTTGATCAATGGCAATCCAGTCTGAGAGGCCAATCGGCCCCGAGCCAATGGCGAGAAATTCGGCAATGGTCCGGGGCATATTGATACTTGAATCAGGCAGCTTTGATGGGTGTGCGCGTGATAAACGCAGTATCTTCGCCTTCAATGCGGATCAGGCGAGTTGGTCCGTTACGAAGCGGCGCATGGACATCGCCGACGTGATAGACGTGCGCATCGCCTGGCTTTAATGAATATGAACTGGTTTGCTCAACCAAGGCAGGCTCATCACCATTAGCTGGCTTTACAATTTTCCAATCAGTCATTTCGGTCTCGCCGTCGGCTTGACCATAAATTGCCCACGTTGGCCCATGGTCGTGCGGGTTGCCGTCTTTTGGCCCCTGATAGACATGACCACAGATGCAGAACTTCAAATCGGGATCTTCAAAAAGGACGCGACGCTCTTCACCGCAATCTGGTGGCAAATAGGTTGCGACCATGTCTTGGTCCTGGAGCGCCTTAGAGACGTAAGTGCGAACTTCTTCGAGTTCAGCAGGGCCGTTTCCTTTTGAAAGAGCATTCTTACAGTCGGCGGCAAATTCTTCGAGTGTGTATGGCATGGATTGTTTCCTCTTGGTGGCTATTGACAGCTATTCTTCAAATTTATGAGTAAATTACAAGGCAGCCATGTGTTTTGTTCGCGTGCGTGCAGCTTCGACAAGGCTAGAAAACAGGCGTTGTTGGCGAGGCTGCTAGACCAGAAATTCAGGATGCCACTGCACGCCTAACAAGAAACGCTCGCCCGGACGTTCGGTGGCCTGGATCATGTCGAATTCATATTTTGCGGCAACGGCAAAACCATCGCCCAACCCGTTAAATGATTGATGATGCAAGCTATTCACAAAGCAGCAACTCGTGTCCAAGATGATGTTTAGGTTTGTATCTGGTGTGATATCGACGCATTTCTTGGGCATCACTGTACGGATTTGCGGGGCGTCTTTGTATATCTCTTTGATCTCGCTATACAGGCTCCCTTTGTAAAAAACATTGAGAATCTGTGACCCGCGACAAATGCCTAATACCGGGATGTTGTGCTTATCAGCAACGTCGAGGGCTGCGATTTCAAGATCATCGCGGCGGGGGTCGACGCGGATATCAGGGGCAACAGCACCCCCATAAAGTGTTGCTGAAATATCATCACCCCACCAATGATGATCCCATCCAATTGATCAATTGGATATGGTTTATCCTAGGTGATAGAGACACTTCGCCCGCCGGCGCGCCAAACGGCAAATCGATTGAGAAATGTCATGATACGGCCGCGACGTCTGGAACCTGTGACACCAATGAGAGGTCTGTCTGACATTTTTTAAACATAAGGCTATATATGATGAAATCAATGATCAGGCCTTGCCGTTCCTATCTATAGCATGGGATTCTTAGGGAAAGATTTGGAAGGAAAAGCCTTTGAATGCGCTATCGCATGTTCGCGTTCTTGATTTAACTAACGTTTTGGCAGGCCCGTTTTGTTGTCATCAATTGGCGCATATGGGGGCCGATGTGATCAAGGTTGAAATGCCAGGGTCGGGTGACCTTGCACGTCAGCTTGGGGCAGACCCTGAGCTGAACGCAAAAAAGATGGGTATTTCATTCTTGGCGCAAAATGCAGGCAAAAGATCGGTCACGATTAATCTTAAGAGTGAAAGCGGCAAACGGATATTCCGCGAGCTGGTCAAAACTGCAGACGTGGTTGTCGAAAATTTTCGTCCCGGCGTGATGGATCGCTTGGGCGTTGGGTTTGATGCTTTGAAAGAAGATAACCCAAAACTGATTTACTGTGCGATTTCTGGGTTTGGTCAGGATGGGCCTTATAGAAATCTCCCAGCGTATGATCAGATTGTGCAAGGGATGTCAGGGGTGATGAGTATTACTGGTGCACCTGATACGGCACCTTACCGGGTGGGATATCCGGTGGCGGACACGGTTGGCGGTATGACGGCTGCATTTGCCGTGGCTGCAGCCTTGGCGTCCCCTGATCGGAAGGCACATATTATTGATGTGTCGATGTTAGAATCAACAATGGCGACGATGGGCTGGGTGATTTCCAATTACCTCGTTGCAGGACTAACGCCACAACCCCTTGGAAATGATAATTTCACGGCGAGCCCTTCGGGCACCTTCAAGACGGGTGATGGGTTGCTGAATATTGCAGCAAATAAGCAGGAACAGTTTGAAGCCGTATGCGACGTCATCGGAATGCCAGAACTAAAAGCGGACCCCAGGTTTATCGGCCGCCAAGACAGGCTCAATAATCGTCCTAAATTAACAGCGGTTCTGGAACAAGCATTTGCAAAGCACCCTGCGAGTGAATGGCGGAAACGTTTCAACGATGCGGGCGTTCCTGCAGGTGAAGTCCTCTCAGTGCCTGATGCGCTCGCGCATCCACAAATTGCAGACCGTGGCATGATCGCAGAATTCAAAGATCCACCAGGTGTTGGTAGGGATATCAAGTTGGTACGAAGCGGATATAAAATCGATGGTGCGCCTGCACAGGTTGATACCCCACCTCCTGTTCTTGGTCAGCACACAGATGAGATACTCGGCGAGCTTGGTTACGATGCAAATGCGATTGCGGCCTTAAAAGAAGATGCTGCCATTTGATGGTGGGCTAACCACGCTGAATAGATGAAAACATTGTTTTTGCGCGTATCCGCGTTGATACTTTTGCGCAGATTATGAGGAGGGGAATATGAGTATTGATTGGCAAGGCGTCTTTCCGGCGTTGATGACAGAATTCAAGGCTGATGGCGCACTCGATTTAGAGGCGACGCAACGTCACATTCAATCATGCATGGATGCCGACGTTGAAGGTCTCGTGATGCTCGGTACACTTGGCGAAAACCCGTCATTGACCCAGGATGAAAAAGAACACGTTCTTCGTGCCGCGGTTGAAGCGACAGGTGGAAAAATTCCTGTGCTCACTGGCGTTGCGGAATACACCACAGCATTTGGGATTGAATTCACAAAACGTGCGGAGCGCGCCGGATGTGCAGGCCTGATGGCGCTGCCATGTATGGTCTATCAGCAAGATGCGGCTGAGGCGGTTAATCATTTTCGCACACTCGCAGCTGCGACCGATTTACCAATCATGATTTATAACAATCCTGTTGCCTATAAAGTGGATTTGAAACCGCACGATTTCACAACCTTAAGTGACGTCGAGAATATAGTCGCCGTGAAGGAATCATCCCACGATAGTCGCCGCATAACCGACATGTTTAATGAAGTTGGGGATCGCTATACGATTTTCTGTGGTGTTGATGACCTGGTGCTCGAGAACGTGTTGTTTGGTGCCAAAGGCTGGGTATGTGGGATGGTGAATTCGTTCCCCAAAGAAGCTGTTCGGTTATTCGAGTTGGCGCGCGCAGGAAAGGTTGATGAGGCCTATGCACTATATAAATGGTTCATGCCCCTCCTTCATCTCGACGTTGATGTGAAGTTGGTGCAGATGATCAAGCTGGCCAATCAGATGGCCGGTGAAGGATCAGAAACTGTGCGTGCGCCGCGCTTAGTCCTAAGCGGGGCAGAGCGGGAAATGGTTGAAAAGATCGTAAGCCACGCCCTCGAAACGCGACCAAACCTCTAGAATTTAGATGGGTCACAACATTATTCATTCTGATCGTCATGTCACAATTCTGGGCAACGGGATCATCGGGCTCGCCACTGCTTATGCCCTGAAGAATAGGGGCTTTGAGGTCACAGTGATTGACCGGGCGTCCGTTGATGAGGGCACCTCGACTGGTAATGCGGGTGCCATCGCTGTTGCGGAAATGATCCCGATTGCAGAGCCTGGTTTATGGAAGCGCATTCCGGAAATGCTACTCAATCCTTTGGGCCCACTTTCCTTGAGGATTGGCCATCTGCCGCATCTTGTTCCTTGGTTCTATCGATTTATGCAGGCTTGCCGTCCCGAAGATCACAAACGGGGTGTCGCAGCGATAGCTGAATTGTTGTCGCGCTCAATGTCCGCGCACAAGACCATGCTCGATGACCTGGACGCCAAGCATATCCTTAGCGAAGAAGGCACATTATTTATCTATCGAACAGAACAAGCCCGAGATGCAGAAGCCCATCATTGGCAGTCTCGTGAAGAGCATGGCGCAGATATTTTTCCGTTGGATCGAAACGGTGTCTTGCAGCACGAGCCTGCATTGGGCCCGGAAGCGCGTGCTGGATACTTTACGCCTGATTGGGCGCATTACCGAGATCCTAAAGAACTTGTCGTGACGCTTGCCGATCATTTACGCAAACGTAGCGTTACTTTTGAACAAGTCGACATCGCATCCCTAGAAACGTCGAATGGCAAGGTGTCGACTATTGTCGGGCGTGATGGCAGACGCATTGATGTCGAACAGTTGGTCATTGCGGCGGGGGCATGGTCGGGGCGGTTGAGCAAGCAATTAGGCGAGTCATTCCCGATTGAGGCAGACCGGGGATATAATACGACGCTACCTAATCCTGGTGTTGATATCCGTACGATGATTACATTCGCCGAAGATAATTTCGTCATGACGCCCATGCGCATGGGCTTGCGGATCGGCGGCTC
>DGOK01000008.1:12734-15465 GCA_002389385.1 Rhodospirillaceae bacterium UBA4468
CTCTTGAAGCTGGCACAGCGGTATCTTCCAGATTTAAATACTGAAGGTGGCACGGAATGGATGGGGCATCGTCCCGGCACGCCAAACTCGGTACCAGTGATTTCGCCTTCAATGCAGGCAGAAAATGTTCATTACGCATTTGGCCACGGTCATTTAGGCTTGAGTATGTCAGTTGTTACCGGCGAGCTTATTGCAAATATGATAGCTGGCGAAGATCCGGGCATTGATATGACGCCATACCGTATTGACCGTTACCGCTAAGGAGAGAGTAAGCATGACACGCCATACATTCGTCTGTGTTGATGGGCATACATGCGGAAATCCGGTGCGGATGGTAACTAATGGCGCGCCGATGTTAGACGGCGATACGATGATTGAGCGGCGCAAACACTTCATGGATGAATATGATTGGGTCCGCACTGCGTTGATGTTTGAGCCGCGCGGTCATGACGTGATGTCAGGCTCGATCTTATATCCACCGACGCGCGATGATTGCGATGTCGCGATACTTTATATTGAAGTGTCTGGCTGTTTACCGATGTGCGGTCATGGCACGATTGGCACCGTCACGTTTATGATCGAGCGCGGTCTTGTTGTGCCAAAGACAACGGGTTTGGCACGTCTTGATACGCCCGCAGGTGTTGTCGAAGCCACATACGAAATGAATGGTGAGTATGTCGACAATGTGCGCATTCGTAACGTGCCATGCTTCCTTGCTGATACAGACCTTGAAGTCGAAGTGCCCGAACTCGGAACACTGCGGTTCGATGTTTCGTATGGGGGCAACTTTTATGCAATTATCGAAGCGCAGGATAATATGCGCGACATGGCAGATTTAACGCCCGGCGACATTCAGCGCCTAAGCCCTGTTGTGCGCAACCTGATCAATGAAAAGTATAGCTTTGTGCACCCTGAACAATCGCTCATCCACGGTGTTTCTCATGTCATGTGGACAGGCGTGCCAACTCAAGATGAAGCGGATGATCGGAACGCTGTATTCTATGGTGATAAAGCGATTGATCGTTCGCCCTGTGGAACAGGCACGTCAGCCAGATTGGCCCAGCGCCACGCCAAAGGATTGTTGAATGTTGGTGATCACTACGTGCATGAAAGCATTATAGGGTCATTATTTGATGGCAAGGTTGAAGCCGAAACAAGCGTCGCCGGCAAGCCGGCGATTATACCGTCGATCGCGGGATGGGCGCGCATCCACGGGCTCAACACAATTTTTGTTGATGATCGAGACCCGTTTCAGCACGGCTTCATGCTGAAGTAAGATTTTTTGGATAAAATATTTTTTCGTCATCCCCGCGAAAGCGGGGACCCAGCCTAATCATTACAAGATCTAGGTTCCCGCTTTCGCGGGAATGACGAGATGTTAATCAGAATGGGGCCTATCCCCTGATTATGTTTTTATATGCGCTGGCTTTCCGTCGACGCCTTTATAGAGCACGCCTTGGCGCAGCTCCATAATACGGTCATGTTCTGCCATTGCCGCCGCATCCATATCAGCTTCGGGTGGGGTCTCATGAATGAAGTTCCCTTCGGTATCTTCTCCACGCACCAGCCAGGCACTGTCGCCGTCCGCATTGATCTGTTTCACGTCGGGCGTGATGTAACGAATGGCGATTGCGATACGTCGATGATCAGACTGGTTCGGTGCAGAGGCGTGCACAGTGCGAATGTTATGGAGTGAAATTTCGCCAGGCTCGATCTCAAGATAGACGGCGTCTTTTTCATCAACATCCACATCAATTTCCTGTCCGCGCGTCAGAAGATTTTCTTCGGCCAGGGTGTCACGGTGCGTGACCTGTTCCCATTTATGTGTACCGGGCAACATTTTCATGCATCCGGACTGCTTGTTCGCTGGCGACAGGGCAATCCATGCCGTCGTCACATTTGGCTTCGATAAACCCCAGTATGTGCTGTCTTGATGCCATGAAACGTAAGATGGCGACTGCGCATCTTTGACGAAGAGGCTCAATCCCCAAACCATCAGGTTCGGCCCCATCACGTCTTCAACGGCGTCTAGAATTTTTGGATGACAGCCCAGATCGCGCGCCCATGTTTGCAAGAGATAGAGTTTCTGGCCCTTGGACATTTCGTACCAGCCTTCGTGCGCAGCTTCATAAGCTTCAAACTTGGCGTAGAACATTGCCGTTTCATCGGCGCTCAGGCAGGGGATTGGTGCGAAGAAGCCATCGCGGTGATACTCATTGACTTGATCTTCGCTTAGCGCTTTTGGCATATGTTCCTCCATGAAATTTTCCCAACATATACATGTTTGGGTTATCCAATGTATATTAATTAATATAAATATTACTTATACTATGGTGCTGGCACTTTACACGTTGGGTTTTCAGAAGGATTGTTGAATGGCATGGCCAAAAGGGCTCGATATAAGGGCATTAAACGTTTTTACTGAAACAGCACGATCTGGAAATATGGCAGAAGCGGCGCGTCTCCTTGGGATGACGCAGCCGGCGGTCTCGCAATATATAAGTAAAATTGAAGAAGCGCTAAGAACCCAATTGTTAGATCGGCGACTGCGCCCAGCCCGCCTGACCCCTGCCGGTGAAGTGTTGCGTGATCGTGCAGAAGCGTTGATCTCATCTGCAGAACTCGCCATGGCGGCGGTCCGGAATGTAGGCGAATAGCCGCTGGCCGAATTGCGTATCGCGGTTCCAAACTCAATAGCTGCAACGCTGACGCCTTGGTTATATGAGCATGT
>DGOK01000117.1 GCA_002389385.1 Rhodospirillaceae bacterium UBA4468
TCCTCTCTTAGATTAGGCCGCTACGTGTTCCAATTTATATGATGACGGACACTCACCATCAAATTCACCAGCATCTATAGCCGCCAAAATTTCCCCTAATTTGTAAACTCGTTGTAGAAAACAATAACTAAACTCTCTTCATAATTCAACAAGTTGTAAGTTAGTTGTAAACGCACAAAAAAGGGTTCGCCGAAGCGAACCCTTTTAAAAATAACAGTTTTTTGTAGATACTCGATTAACGCTTCGAGAACTGGAAGCTACGACGGGCTTTTGCACGACCGTATTTCTTACGTTCCACAGTACGTGAGTCACGTGTAAGAAAGCCTTCTTTCTTAAGCGGACCACGAAGCTCTGGCTCATAAAGTGTAAGCGCACGAGAGATACCGTGACGCACAGCACCAGCCTGACCAGAAAGGCCACCACCTTTAACTGTACAAACGACGTCGTACTGGCCTTCGCGTGCAGCAACTTCAAACGGCTGCTGGATAACCATACGAAGCACTGGGCGTGCAAAGTAACGCTCAAACTCACGACCGTTAACGGTGATCACACCGCGGCCTGGCTTAATCCATACACGCGCAACAGCGTCTTTACGACGGCCAGTTGCATAGGCACGGCCTTGTGCATCAAGTTCCTGAACACGTGGCGTTGTTGTCGCTGCTGTTTCAGCAGCTGCTTCAGCCAATGCCGGATCAACGAGGTCTTTAAGATCCTCGAGGGTTTTAGTTTCCTCAGCCATGGATCAGGTCCTTTTATTTTTAGGGTTCATGCCAGCAACATCCAGCACTTCAGGCTGCTGCGCTGCGTGCGGGTGTTCAGTCCCGGCATAAACATGGAGTTTCGTCATTTGCTGACGGCCAAGTGGTGAACGTGGAAGCATACGCTCAACAGCTTTTTGAACAACACGCTCAGGGAACTTACCAGCTAAGATCTTTTCTGGAGATGTTTCCTTGATACCACCAGGATGACCTGTGTGGTGATAGTAGCGCTTGTCTTGCATCTTACGGCCGGTCAGGCGCACTTTCTCGGCGTTGATGACAATGATATTGTCACCACAGTCGACATGTGACGTGAAGAGCGGCTTATGTTTGCCACGCAACCGAGAAGCGACAACGGCGGCTAGGCGACCGAGGACAACACCCTCTGCATCGACTACGTTCCACTTGCGCTCAATATCGGAAGCTTTGGCTGAAATGGTTTTCATCATAGCAATTAAGCTTTCAAATCTTAAAACAACAAATACGCTCCCATTGGATGCGCTGGGCGGAATATGACATCAATATTTAGGAAGTCAACGGAAAAAGCACGTAAAAACGATAGCTTACAGCAGTGGTATCATGATACCGTATTTTTATATGCGTCTCAACGCGGCGGAATAGAGTACGTCCCAGTACTGTGTGCAACAAGCTTGTCTGAGCCTTCAGAATACAAATCGACGGCCATCACAGCGAGGCGCTTGCCGCATTTCAACATACGCCCTTTTGCATATAGATTCTTGGGCTCTGGCTTGTTCAGAAAATCGATATTCAGATTGGTTGTCACCGCCAGTTTAACAAGCCCAATCTCAGTTAAAAGAACGGCAAACATACACGCATCTGCCAACATCATCATGGTCGGACCCGAGAGCGTGCCGCCAGGTCGCAGCATCTTTTCATCATACGGCACCATTAACGTCGCGGTGCTTTGTCCCATTTCTATCGCCTGCACACCCATATCATAGACCCACGTAAGCTCTTCTTTAATGATCGCGTTAAAGACGTCGACGGTAACTTCAGTCATAAGGTCCCCATGGTTTGGAAGTTGAGTGTGCATGCGTTAAAATATATGACTCCCGTTGAAGTTAACGTCATTTTAAATTGCCCTCAACGCCCTTCCACTTGAAAATATCCGAGCTGTTAGCGACACTAACACTCAGGAGATCACATATGTCCCAGCCCACGACGAATGAAGCCTTGGTTCTACGCTCAGATACAGATGGCATTTCCACGCTGACATTGAACCGCCCTGACCACTTCAACACGCTCTCGACACCAACCATGCTTGAGCTCAAGGCACATCTTACTGCTATAGCAATAGATACGTCCGTGCGCGTCGTCGTGATCACAGGTGTGGGCAAAGTTTTTTGTGCCGGGCATGATCTGAAAGAAATGCAAAGTGATCCTTCGGAATCTGCGATGCGGGCGATGTTTGATTTATGCTCAGATAACATGATGGCGATCACGTCCCTCCCCCAACCTGTCATTGCAAAAATCAATGGCGTTGCTGCGGCGGCAGGCTGTCAGCTGGTCGCGCAATGTGATCTGGCGATCTCGACAGAGATGGCAAAGTTCGGGACGTCGGGCATAAACATTGGTTTATACTGCTCGACACCATCTGTGCCTGTGACCCGTAATCTAAGCCGTAAGCACGCTATGGAATTGCTCATGACTGGCGATTTGATCTCAGCGCAAAAGGCGCAAGAATGGGGATTGATCAATAGATGCGTCAAAGCTGAAGACTTAGACACCGCCGTCAATGACATGGCGCTGAAGATCGCATCGAAAAGTCCTGAAGCCGTTGCTCTTGGAAAAGACTTATTCTATACCCAACTAGAAGAAGGGATGGCATCAGCTTACGCCCGTGCAGGCAACGCCATCACCGTTAACATGCAATCAACGGCAACCCAGTCCGCCATTGATAGCTTCTTGGATAAATCAACGCTACCCCAGTGGCCTGATCGAAAAAACTAACCAGCTAGGAAACATTCATGCCTTCAACAATTATCTCATGCGCCGTTACCGGATCCGCTCCTACCACTCCCGATAAAAACCCAGCCGTACCGGTAACACCTGCTGAAATCGCAGCAAGTGCCATTGATGCCGCCAAGGCTGGCGCAGCTATCGTTCATTGCCACGTGCGTGATCCTGAAACGAAGCTACCCAGCATGGATCCAGCGCATTACCGTGAAGTCACTGAACGTATCCGCGATAGCGACACGGACGTCATCATCAACTTAACAACAGGTCCAGGTGCGCGGTTTATTCCATCCGCTGAAGATCCAAGCATTGCATCCCCAGAAAGCAGCATGTGCACGCCGGAGCGCCGTGTCGTTCACATTGAAGAGATGTCACCAGAGATTTGCTCTCTCGATGTTGCGACAATGAACTTCAACCAGCACGTATTTCTGAACCATCCAGATCATTTGGCAATCATGGCCGAGCGTGCACGCGCCGCCGGATCAAAGCCTGAGCTTGAAGTGTTCGACACCGGACACATCGTCCTTGCCAAGAAGATGATCGCAGATGGCCTTATCGACGCACCGGCTTACTTCCAGTTTTGCCTCGGTATCTCATACGGTGCACCAGCAACAGTCGAGAGCATGATCATGATGCGCGATATGCTGCCTGAAGGGGCCGTATGGTCTGCATTTGGCATCGGAAGGTTCCAGTTCCCCATCGTCGCTGCAGCTGTTCTGCTGGGCGGCAACGCGCGTGTCGGCCTCGAAGATAACCTCTTCCTGGAAAAAGGCGTGATGGCACCATCAAACGCAGCATTGGTCGAAAAGGCTGCACATATTGTCCAGCAACTTGGCGGGACTGTTGCAACTGTCGCTGAGGCACGAGAGCGTTTAGGTCTATAATCCGAGATGAGTGAACTTCATTACGACGATATGATGATGCAGCGTGTTTTAAAAGACACGCGTACCATTGCGATGGCCGGGGCCAGTCCTAACTGGGTTCGGCCATCGAATTTCGCGATGAAGTATCTGTTGGGCAAAGGGTATAAAGTTCATCCGATCAATCCCGGCCATGCAGGCAAGGAAATATGGGATCAAACAGTCTATGCATCACTAGCTGATGTACCTGGCCCCATCGATATGCTTGATATATTTCGAAACTCGGCTGCGGCTGGTGATCTGGTCGACGAGGTAATCTCCTTAAAAGACGAGAAACAGATCAAGATTGTCTGGCTGCAACTTGGCGTGATCAATCACGAGGCAGCTGCCCGCGCTGAGGCTGCCGGACTAATTGTCATCATGGACCGTTGTCCAAAAATTGAATACGGACGGCTGTTTGGTGAATTGGGATGGTCCGGCGTTAATTCAGGTATCATCTCGTCCAAGAAACGTCCGACCTGATCATGAGCAATGATGATATAACAATACGTATCGATGATCTCCGGGGACCTGAGATTGCGACACTCCTCGAAGCACATCTCGATTATATGCGGTCGATCTCACCACCTGAAAGCGAACATGCCTTAGATTTAGACGCGCTCAGAAAGCCGGATATTACGTTCTGGACAAAATGGCACAAAGGGATGCTGGTTGGCTGCGGTGCGCTCCGTGAACTCGATACATCACATGGTGAAATCAAGTCGATGCACACAGTCAATACACTTCGCGGCAAAGGCCTTGGTCGGCGCATGCTCACACATATAATCGATGAAGCTGAACAACGTGGTTATCAACGCCTTAGCCTTGAGACCGGCGCGACAGATGATTTTGTTGCCTCACGAGGTCTGTATGCAGGGTTTGGCTTTGCGGTCTGTCCACCATTTGGCACTTACACGCTTGATCCGTTTAGCACCTGCATGACTTTTGAGTTGGACCAGAGACAATGAGTGACGAGAAAAAAACACCTCAAGAATATGGCTTTGGGACTCGTACCATCCATGCAGGTGCGCAGCCTGATCCCGTCACAGGTGCCCGCGCAACACCCATTTATCAAACAACATCATATGTATTTGATGATGTTGAACACGCATCAGATTTGTTTAATTTACAAACGTTCGGGTTCATTTATTCACGCCTCACCAATCCAACGGTTTCTGTACTCGAAGAACGCATTGCCAACCTTGAAGGTGGTCGGGCTGCGGTCTGTGCAGGATCTGGACATGCAGCACAGTTCCTGACGTTCTTCACATTGCTCGAGCCCGACGACGAGTTTATCGCATCAAAGAACCTCTATGGTGGTTCTATCACACAATTTGGTTTGAGCTTTAAACGGCTCGGATGGAACTGTAATTTTATTGATTGCACGAACCCGGCACTTATTAAAGACGCCATCACACCAAAGACAAAAGGCATTTTTATTGAGGCATTGGCAAATCCGGGTGGTGTCATTCTTGATCTTGAGGCCATTGCCGCTGTCGCCAAAGATGCCGGTATTCCATTAATCGTCGATAACACAATGGCGACGCCTTATCTTTGCCGACCCATAGAATGGGGTGCAGATATCGTCTGCCACTCAATGACCAAGTTTTTACAGGGCCACGGAACATCTATGGGCGGGGCCATCGTTGAAAGTGGTAAATTCGATTGGACGAAAGGGCCAGGCTTCCCAACCATGACGGAACCCGACCCTGCCTATCACGGGCTCACGTTCTTT
>DGOK01000025.1:0-4334 GCA_002389385.1 Rhodospirillaceae bacterium UBA4468
GATAAACTCACGATGAGCAGTACCATTTTAAACCAATGTTTTGGTTTGGATGTGGACCGTGATGAAGACCGCCGCAGTATTGTATATGTTGGGGATTCTCCAAATGATGCACCGATGTTCGGGTTTTTCCCGCATTCGGTCGGTGTAGCGAATATCATGAACTTTGTCGGGCGTTTAGACGCAGAGCCTACATATGTTACGGACGCGTCAGATGGCGGTGGTTTTGTTGAGGTTGCCCAACTTCTGCTGGACGGGCGGAATCAATAACATCGAACCTCTTTGAGATGTCCTGCAAATGGACTATGAGAATAAGCACAGACACAAATTAATCGACCCATGCATTGAGGAATATGAAACATGCTAGAGGAAATTAAATCTTATCTCGAAGTTGCTGGCCAAAGTCTTTATGGCGGCGAGGCCATCAGCCAATTGGAACACGTAAAGCAGTGCGCAATGCATGCAGAAATAAAGGGCAGTACACCCGCCTTGATTGCGGCGTCGCTACTTCACGATATTGGACATCTCGTGGATAAAAAGTTTCAAATGGGCCAAGAAAACGAGATAGATCGGTATCATGAAACGATTGGCGCAGGTTTCCTTTCGAAATCTTTTCCACCCAGTGTAACCGAGCCAATTCGAATGCATGTTTTGGCGAAGCGCTATCTTTGCGCAGTCGAAGATGGCTATTTCGAGAGTCTATCGCCGGCGTCCGTGCGCAGTCTCAGTTTGCAAGGTGGCATATTTACAGCCAAAGAAGCAGAAGATTTTATGACCCAACCGTTTGCTGAAGACGCTGTGAATTTAAGACAGTGGGACGAGCTTGCTAAAGTGCCGGACTGTGTCACGCCGTCGCTCGATCATTTTATGGAATATGTGGGCGAAACCTATATCAGCTCTGCAGCTTAATCTTTAGCATGCAAAAGAAAGGGCGAGGTCAGTTCAATGCCTGACGTCTCGCCCCATCATGTTACTTGCTGGCCTTAATGGGTCATGAGCGTTGGTATAGACGGATTTTTGTAAACGTCATTTGTGACACCGCCAAAGACAAACTCACGCAGTCTGTTATGACTGTATGCACCGATGACCATCAGGTCAGCATCAAGTTTCTTTGCTTGTGCGTTTAGAACGCCTGTTGCATCCGATGAGCTGTCACCAACTGAAACTGCCGATGCTTTGATTCCGTTCAACTGAAGTGTTTTCGCCAACAAATCTGGATCAGCGCTGTTGCCGACCGAAACAACAGTAACCGCATCCGCAGCCTTAAGAATGCCATAAGACATAGACACTGCACGTGTAGCCTCAGCGGATCCATTCCAAGCAATAACAACGCGCTTAAATCAACGTACCATTCAGGTTCAGCATATTCTTTGCCCTGTGTGACACCAAAGACGTAGCCTGTCGTAGCCAAAATAATGAAGAGCTGATATCCCCAAAAAACGAACCATGGTACAAATCCGCCTGCTAGTCGTGCGCGAGATGTACGCTGGACAACGTGAAAGGATGTCATCATTAAAGCGTTGCCACCGAAAGCGAAGATAATCGCTGACGTATGCAATGGCCTTAGTCGTCCAAAACTTGTCCAAGGGAGATCGAGATTGAGTGCTGGGAATGCAAGTTGCAGTGCAATTACCAATCCAACGAGGAAGCCCACAACACCCCATACTGTTGTCGCAATCACGCCAGCGCGAATAACGCCATCGTTAAAATTGACGGTTGCATTGGGATTAGCGGGGCCACCGGCATCGCCATCGCGGCCTAACACCCAGAAAATACCGCCAACACAGCTTACACAAAGTAATATGCCGTGTAGATAAATCGTCGTGTCGACTACACCCGCGGAAAGATAGAGACCCAATATGGCCCCTAAACCAAGCGGCACAACTGTAAGTAGGTTCATTGTCTTAACCTCGTCTTGTACAAAAAATTGACGCCTTTTGCAGCGTTTCGCATTGCACAATAAAGACGATGTGTCGGATCGTATTTGACATAGATCAATCGGCATATGAAATCATTAATTAGTCTGATAATTAGCGTGCGTAGGCAAGAATAGAACACACATATATATATGAATGTAACCTTGGAAAAATGGCGCAAACTGTATACTCTCGGGTTATTGGGGTTTTTTTGTGGGGCAAGTAATGGCGAATAGAGCAACAAATCTTTTGACCTGTATACCGGGTGATGGCACGCGAAATAAGGACGCTTCGCGCAGCGATTTCTGAACAGTAATCAATTATTCAGTGTGCGGTGCATTATCGCTGGATGAACTGGTCCGCTTTGGCGTATCGAGTAAGACGATATACCTACCTGAAGGCAGGGTTCTCGTGCGGGATGTTGATAAAACGGTCGAACTTCTTGATCGCGACGGCTTACAGCGGGTCGCTGAAGGTTTTTAACTGCTCCGCCGCACAACTATTAAGTCCCGCGGTGCAAATTCATCGATGTTTTATTAAACCCATCTGACACTCTGCTTATTCGTCGCCTATAATGGCCTCAATATCTAACTCAATCAGCATTTCCGGGCGTGCTAACCCGGTAACAATGAGACCTGTTTGGCAAGGGCGGACACCTTTTAGCCATTTTGCGAGCACAGAAAATACGGGAGCTCTGTATTCCCTGTCTATCATATAGACCGTCAGTTTAACGATGTCATTCAAGCTTGCACCGGCTTCACGGAGCAACTCATCTGAGCAGCGCATCGCAGTTTCAGCCTGTAATGCGGGGTCACCTTCACTGATAAATGATCCATCAAAATCGTGGCCTGTTTGTCCCCGTAGCCAGATTCTGTTTCCAACTTTTACGGCCATAGCTAATTCGCAACTAAAGTCATCGCCATCATGGGACAAATTATGTTTATATGGGCGGAAGCGTTGATGCGTCATTTTGATATCCTTGCTGCAAGACGGTGCTTCGAAGTGTAATTCAGTTCAATCCAAAAGGTAGTGAATAAGATGATCTTTGAAAATATATTGTCTAACACGCCACCTGTGCGTCGTTTCATCTCAAGCGCAGATCGACCTATAGCAATGCTTCAACAATGCCCTGCTTATGCTTCGACACCAATGCAGAATGAGCCAGGACTTGCAGCAGAATTGGGTATTGATCAGGTTTTCGTAAAGGACGAATCCAAGCGTATGCGGCTTGGGAGTTTTAAAGCATTAGGTGGTTCGTTTGCCGTTGCTCAAATGATTTCTGATGCCGGTGATGGGTGCAATCTAGAAGATGATAAGGCGAAACACGTTGCTGCCAATATGACGTTTGTAACGGCCAGTGCAGGTAATCACGGTCTCTCGGTTGCGGCTGGCGCGCGTGTTTTTGGTGCAAAAGCTGTCATTGTCCTCGCATCCACAGTCCCAGAAGGATTTGCTGATCGCATCCGGTCGTTGGATGCAAAAGTAATTCGGGTTGATGGAAATTACGAAGACAGTGTCGCCTTTGCCCGCCAAGCAGCGGACGATAATGATTGGCTTCTACTGGCAGATGGCACATGGGAAGGATACGTTGATCGTCCGGCCATGGTTATGGAAGGCTATACAGTTCTTGCTGAGGAATGCCGGGTTGAATTTGAGGCTATGGGAAATTGGCCTAGCCATGTTCTCTTACAGGCAGGTGTCGGTGGTTTTGCTGCGGCGATCTCCGCGCATATCAGAGATTTTTGGGCGCATCAGCCCGAGATTGTGATTGTTGAACCTGAATTTGCACCCTGCCTTATTAATAGTGTGCGTGCTGGAGATATGACCCGTGGTGATGGTGAAGTATCCTCGATGGGACGGCTCGATTGCAAAGACGCGTCATTGATTGCGTTCGAAGCCCTTCGCCAGGATGCGAATACATTTATTACAGTCACTGAATCTGAGGCAAAGCAAGTTGTTGAGACTTATGTAAAGTATGGATATCAGACAACTGAAAGTGGCGCAGCTTCACTTGCGGCGATTTCACATCTTAATCTTACATCTGAGAGCCGATGTCTTGTTGTGACGACCGAAGGGGTCGATTAACCTTTAATTCCACATCCTTATGCGCATTTATGGTTCTATGTTGCTATGACTTGATAATTATGGTGCATTGCAGCAAATCATAAGCCTGCATTGAACGGTTGATAAGAAACCTTGGCATCTATTTTGGATGCATTTTTCATTTATCTGACGTGTGTGTTGACCATTTAGCATCGAAATGATGGCTACGTGGTATTCTTATTTATTGGAGAAGTTACCTTGAAGCCAGATTATATGATGCAGTTGAGAACCGAATGGTTCGGCAATATTCGTGGTGACCTGCTAGCCGGTCTTGTTGTCGCCCTAGCTCTTATTCCAGAGGCGATTGCATTCTCAATC
>DGOK01000025.1:4342-5253 GCA_002389385.1 Rhodospirillaceae bacterium UBA4468
CGGTGTTGAGCCGAAAATTGGCCTATACGCATCATTTTCGATTGCTGTGATTACGGCAATTGTTGGTGGCCGACCAGGTATGATCTCTGCTGCGACGGCGGCAACAGCCGTGCTCATGGTAACGTTGGTAAGAGATTATGGCCTTGAATATTTGTTGGCGACGACTGTGCTCGCGGGATTGCTTCAAATTATTGCGGGTATCCTGAAACTCGGTAGCTTGATGCGGTTTGTATCTCGCTCGGTTCTCACAGGTTTTGTGAATGCATTGGCGATATTAATCTTCATGGCGCAATTGCCTGAACTGATCAATGTAAGTTGGGTGACGTACGTCATGGTCGCTGGCGGTCTTGGCATTATCTATCTGTTCCCATACATCACCAAGGCAGTGCCATCACCGCTTATTAGTATTGTCGTGCTTACAGTCATCTCACTATTCATTAATGCGGATTTGCGAACAGTTGGTGACATGGGCGAATTACCGTCAACGCTACCGATATTCTTACTGCCTGATATTCCTCTCAACTTGGAAACGCTCTTTATCATTCTGCCATATGCCAGCGCCGTTGCGGCTGTGGGTTTGTTGGAATCGCTGATGACGGCGTCCATTGTTGATGATCTGACGGATACGCCGAGCCAGAAAAACAGAGAGTGCGTTGGCCAAGGCGTGGCGAACACGGTTACAGGGTTCATGGGCGGCATGGCCGGATGTGCGATGATTGGTCAGTCTATGATCAACGTAAAGTCTGGTGGACGTGGCCGCTTATCTACATTCTCGGCAGGAATGTTCTTGTTGTTTTTGATTGTTGTCTTGGGCGACTGGGTAAAAATTATTCCGATGGCAGCTTTGGTCGCAGTCATGATCATGGTATCGATTGGCACGTTTAGCTGGTCATCGATTAAAAACCTCAAAA
>DGOK01000109.1 GCA_002389385.1 Rhodospirillaceae bacterium UBA4468
GATCGATACGAAGCCCTGGGTCTTTTCTCATGGCTGACGTACTCGAACAGGGCGGCCACGGACAGGAAGTGGCCCTCGGTTTCTGGCTCTCATTTCCTTAAGCGCATCATTAAATAATGTTGCCGTTTCTTCGAGGGGCCGGACCCAAGACCAAAAATTAATCTCACCCGGCGTGCCATATTTAATGCCCACCGAAATGCTATCTGACGGTGCGCCACGGCCCACTAATGTTCGTGCAAGTTCCCCGCCCCTGGCCATCTCGAGGCTTTGAGTTTCGGGGAATAATATCTTATCGCCCAAATCAGTCCCGATAATAATTTCCATGTCTTGGCGCAAACCTGAGGGGCGATTGCTGAGCACCGCAACGACCTGGTCCATTAATGGCAACTGGTCTTCACGAAGCGTGATCTCGTAACCTTTAAAAAATATCTGCGTCGGGATACGAAGACGCATAAGCTTACCTGGCTGCACAACCTCAATTTTCTCGATCTGAATTGCCGTAGAAAAGATAGTCGTGATTTGCTCCTGGAACGCTTCGCCCGCAAGAATATCACCATCTTTTGCATTGAAATCGGTAAGGTCTGTTGTCGGCGGCAACACCGTCGTAAACGTTGAGGACAGGCTATCCATGACAGTGTTCGATTTTACTTCCTCAAAGGTCGAAATCGATACAAGCATGATAAAGAATGCCAGAACCAAGAGGAACAGCCCAAGAAAGATCGGCACGATATCTAGTGCTTTTACGTGATCGTAAGCTGGTAGATCAAAATCAAGATCAGTCATCGTTTAAGGGTGTATCCCATCAATCAAAATGAGCAAGTCATGCGTTAATAATACCGTGTCTCGTCCTGCATACTTTTCACACGCGAACTTAGAAATCACCAAGCACGCCAATCAATTCGGTTTTCAAGGTCTTCGCATCGAACGGTTTTATAATATAATTCGAGACACCTGCCTCTTTGGCAGCAATCACATTCTCTGACTTAACTTCGGCAGTTATCATGATAAAGGAAATATCGCTCAGATTGTCGTCTGCACGCACTTCACGAAGCAATTGGATCCCGGTCATGGGCTCCATATTCCAATCCGAGATAATCAGATCAAATTTATCTTTATTCAGCTTTTCCAAAGCTTCAGCACCATCAGAAGCTTCTTCTGTATTTGTGAAATTCAATTGCCGCAGAAGATTTTTGATGGCCATACGCATCGTATCGTAGTCATCTACGATAAGAATTTTGATGTTCATATCAATGGCCATCCGTCACCCTCCTCAAGATTTAACCTCTGCTATGCAAAGTAAAAAATTACCACCATTTTGATTGCTTTATTATATGGGTCCTTAAGGCCGATCATCAAAATTGATGATTTTACTGAGCCTAGTTAGCAACACCAACTTCACGAGGCAGTTCACGTAGGTCACGTAATTCTACCGTAATTTCACGTGCACGCTCAGGATTCATCTTTGCCATGACAGGGGCAAGTTTCCGTTCCTTCATGCGTTCAGCAACCTCAAGCAACGTCGTCATTTCCAACTCTTCGAAGATTTTTGCAGCATCCTTAGGCTTCATGTTCTCGTAAATCTTCACGAGGCTACCAAGTTTCTTTTCTTGCTGCGTATCAAAGACCTTAATGCGCTCCTCAATAACACCGCGTAAATCTTCAAGTTCAGCAACCTTACGCTCAATTCTGATTTCAGCTGCGCGTAATAATCCTTCACGTGCTTCAAGTTCACGGTTCCGGCCTTCAAGTTCGTCACGACGTTCAGCGAGACGCATGAGAAGTTCAATTTCTGCAGGTGTCAGCAATGTTGGATCATCTGTAATGAGCTTCGATGGATCTTCGCGGACCAAAGCCCCTGTTGATTGATCGTTCGGGTTGGATGCAGGAGGCGTCGCAGCTGTTTCTTGGGCAGCCACATCTGTTGGTGCCTCTGCAGGGGCTGTTTGTGCTTGTGCTTCAGAGACATTGATCGCGCCAGCAAGCAGATTGTCAACGCCTTCCCAAATGTCACCGACACGGACTGTCAGCATCAACGTGGCCGCAAAAATCGTCAGAGGTAAAAACCTGATCTTAGCGAATAATTTTCTCATGGCTTATCTCATACCTTTTGTTTAGCCAGCGTCTCGAAGTGCCTTCAATAGCTCGCGCTCAGCTTCAGAGCGCGGCTCGACACCGTCATCGCCTTCAATACTCTTTTTTCTACGAGGTTCAGCACGTGATAGCTCAACCTTGGGTGCAGGGCGCGGTTCAGCCGTTGAAGCGCCTGGGGGCTTTGGCACCACACCTAATCCATCCCGTGCTTCACGAACCAATTCTTCAAGTCGGTCCGCCGTCGAACCTCCACGATCCGCAAGAAACGCAAGATCATCCCGTAGGGATTGTGCGCGTTCCATTTGAATGTCCAACGCCTGCGCGACTGTTCTCAATTGATTTATGTTCTCTTCCGCACGCATCGTCGACTCTCCAAATGTACGCGCGAGGCTCTCAAGGTCTTTCTTATCCTTGCGAAGCCGTGTCAGTCGTTTGTTGAGTGTCATCGCATAGGCGATTGTCACCACCAGTAATACAGCGACAGCAATATCAATGATCAGTGTATATGGCACCGTTCACACTCCTTTGCCTGTTGAAAACACGTCATCCGTTTTTAGGGTCTTTCACGAAACGATCACCAATTCGCACGGCAACCTTGTTACCTTTGCGGCCCATCTGTCCCGTATACATCGGGACATTACCACAAACGAGCTGTACGGGTGTGTCTTGTGTCGCGCTCAACATTATTCGTGATCCGACTTTAAGATCAAAAACATCTCGAAGGCGCATCACCTGGGTATCAATCACTGCCTCAAGATCAACGTCCGTAATCCATAATTCCTCGGCAAGGTGAGTTTCCCAAATCGTATCACGTCCGAACTTCTCACCCGCAAACATCTGCAGCAATAATTCTCGAACAGGTTCTAGCGTTGCATGTGGCAGCAACAGCTCAAGTCGTCCACCACGATCTTCCATATCGATCCGCAATCTCACAACAATGGCCGCATTCGAAGGTCTGGAAATTGTTGCAAACCTTGGATTGGTTTCAAGACGGTCAAAGCGGAATGTCACAGGGCTCAAAGGTTCAAACGCTGCAGAAAGGTCGCCCAACATTACATGGAACATGCGCTCAACAAGTGAACTCTCAATCGTCGTATAAGGACGGCCTTCAATACGCATCGCCGCCGTGCCACGACGACCACCAAGCAACACATCAACAATCGAATAGATCAAAGAACTATCGACCGTAATCAACCCATAGTTATCCCATTCTTCAGCTTTGAAGACGCTCAACATTGCCGGTAGCGGGATAGAATTCAGATAATCGCCAAATCGAACAGATGCGATATTGTCCAATGAGACTTCTACGTTATCAGATGTAAAGTTACGCAATGATGTCGACATCAATCGCACAAGGCGGTCAAACACAACCTCGAGCATCGGCAGTCGTTCGTATGAAACCAGTGCTGACGATAAAATAGCCTGGATACCGGTACTCTCGCCACCATCGTCGCCAACTTTGTCAGAACCTAAAAGGGAATCAATCTCGTCTTGGTTAAGGACACGCGTTGCTTCCCGGCCGGTACCTTCACCCTCCGTATCGTCACCATCTGAGGCCATTGAGTCCCATTCAGCGGCAAGATCATCACCGTCACCACTATCTTCGCCGCCCTCACCATCGCCAAGTGCAGATTCCCACTCAGCGGCGAGAGCATCATCGTCGTCAGCGGGCGCCATGTGATGCCGCCTCCTGATCCAGAGTATGAACGATGTTCATTCTCATTGAATCAACATTTCCTTGAACAAAATATCACGCACCCTGACAGGTGCCACAGCAGCTTGAATTCGAATCAAAAGCTCTTCACGCAATCGATACATACCAGCAGAACCGCTAAAATCTTCGATCCTGAGTTCACGTAAATACACATTAAAATTATCCATCACGCGCGCAATCACGGCTTCAACTTTTGGTTTATCCGTTTCAAGTGCCAATTCCAAACTCACCTGTATCTTTATAAACCTTGCTTTCCCACCAGTTGTATTAAGGTTCGCCGTCAGCGAAGGTAATTCGTAAAATACTGAAGGACCTTCTTCGCCTTCAGCTGTGTCACTTGTCTGTTCTTGCTCAGGGTCTAATATTCCTGTGAAGTAAGCACCTGCCAAACCGCCCAAAACCAAAAGCAGCACCACAACAATGATGATTAAAAGCTTCTTCTTACCTTTCGGTGGCGCAGCGTCCTTATCATCGCCGTCACCGCCTTCAGCTTCCGTATCGTCATCTTCGGCCATAAAGCCCTCTTCCAGTTAAGATGATACGTTTGCACCACCAGAACCTATGAACGGACTATAGTGTCCGTTTGGTTAACAACTAGTTGCCAACAACGTCTTAGCAAACCAACCTCGTCGTCAAACACAATCAAGGCGATCTGGCTGAAGGTTTTGCTGACTAAGGCGTTTCGGCGAATCCTAAGATACCAAATACGACGTTCAGGGGGCAACAGCAGTACGCACATGGTGCATTTTACCTCATTCCTAATCAACACGGCATTTCCTGCCCGGTAAAGGGTGCATATAGGTACCCGCCTTTTCTGAATATCACCAGGCAAAATAGCAATTAAGTATCTGTTTTATCATACCTTTTAAGTTTGGCACGACACGTGCATATGATTAGCCAAAGCACGTTAGTTAATCGCTGAACAGATGCTTAAAGTACGGGAATAAGGAATTTGGACTATGGAAAATACTTCATACATTGCGCTATCGCGTCAGTCAGGCTTACGCCGCCAGATGAATGTTGTTGCGAACAACTTAGCCAATATGAGCACGCACGGTTACAAAGCGGGCCAGATGATGTTCGTGGAACACCTCACCAAATCTAAAGGTGGCGACAATCTTCTTACACCGAAAATGGCATATGTTCGTGATATTGCAACAATGACAGACACCAAACCAGGTGCCCTCGAAACAACAGGCAACCCACTTGATCTCGCTATTCAAGGCGAAGGCTTCATGGTGCTACAAACACCAGAAGGTGAGCGTTATACACGAAACGGTCGCCTTCAACTTGATAACGGTGGCCAACTCGTCAATCAACTCGGTCAGCCCGTTTTAGCCCAGGGTGGCGCAACATTAATCTTTGCACCGGAAGACACAGAAATTGTAGTTTCCAGAGATGGCACAGTCTCAACAAATAATGGTGAGCTTGGAAAATTACGCATTGTTCGCTTTGAGAATGATCAAAAGCTTGATCGCACGTCTGGCGCACAGTTCACCACAACTGAAGACAATCCTGCTGAGGACATTGCCCAGCCTGAGATTATGCAAGGCGCTGTTGAAGGATCGAACGTTCAGCCGATCCTAGAGATGGCCAATATGATTAGCGTCCACCGCGCGTATGACGGGGTGAAAAATTTCATCGAGCGAGAAGACGAACGTCAACGGACAATGATCCGTAGTCTCGCCGCAGTTTCTTAAACAAAATAATAGAAAACCGCCTCGCCTAATGGTGAATATAGCGGCTGATAATACGAGAAAAGGAAAAGATAATGAGATCATTAGATATCGCTTCAACCGGTATGCTCGCGCAACAGCGCAATGTCGAAGTCATTTCGAACAACCTCGCCAACATGAACACAACAGCGTTCCAGCGTCGACGGACAGAGTTCCATGACTTGATCTATCAAGATTTGAGACAGGTTGGATCGACCTCTTCAGATTCAGGTAACGTTGTTCCTACAGGTGTTCAGCTTGGTTTGGGTGTGAAACTCGCCGCTGTGTATCGTATTCACGAACAAGGCAACCTGACCGCCACCGACAACTCGTTTGATATGGCCGTTCAGGGTAAAGGTTTCTTCCCCATCCAATTACCTACGGGTGAAACAGGCTACACACGGGACGGCACCTTCCAGCTAAACCAAAACGGTCAGATCGTGACTCACGATGGTTATCTGCTTGATCCAGGCCTAACTGTTCCTCAAGCCGCCATCGATGTGACAATCAATGCATCGGGGCAGGTTCTTGCATCAATTGAAGGTCAGGTCGCGTTACAGAACGTCGGTCAAATTCAGCTGGCAACCTTCCAGAATGAACCTGGTCTGCAAGCAATTGGTGATAACCTCTTGCTGGAAACACCCGCATCCGGCTCACCTATTCTCGGAAATCCAGCTGCAGTTGGCTTCGGTTCAATTCTGCAGGGCTTCCTTGAAACATCAAACGTAAATGCTGTGGAAGAAATTTCACACCTCATTTCAGCACAGCGTGCATATGAAATGAACTCCAAGGTCATCCAGACCTCGGACGAAATGATGGGCACGCTTACGGCACTTAGATAAGACTTGGCTCAGGATAAGGAGTGATACCATGCGTAAACTACTAATCCATATGACGGTTCTCACCCTTGCAGGTATTGCGCCTGCTTGGGCCGGGAATGCGCCAAGTGATGTGCTTGATCCAACAGCAATCTTTGAAACAGAAAAGCCCATGCTGAATGAGCATATCGTTGTCGAAAGCAATGTCGTAAGACTGGGAGATTTGTTCACGAATGCGGGAACTCGCGCCGAAGCAGCTGTCGCTTACTCCCCCGCTGCCGGACAACGGTCAGTCCTGGATGCACGTTGGCTTTATCGTGTTGCTCGGGCCTACAAGATAAATTGGAAGCCACTCGGTGCAACAACTCAAGTTGTTGTTGAACGAGATTCAATCAGTATCCCCCAAGATGAAATTAAGACACAGATCCTTTTTGCCCTCTCTGACCAAGGTGTTTCAGAAGATATGGACGTTGAGCTCGCCTCCCGGTTTCAACAGGTATTCTTGCCTGCCGGGAACGATCTTACGGTCAACGTTGAAGACATCAATTATCAAGAGCGGACGGGTCGTTTCGTCGCGACAATGAGTGCAGGCCAAGCCGCTGACTTTACACGTATCCGATTGACTGGTCGCGTCTTCAGATCTGTCGAAGTTCCGGTTCTCCGGGCACGCGTACTCCGCGGTGACGTCATAACCAAAGGCGATGTTCAGTGGATTAAAATGAAAGCTGAACGTGTTCAACGCGATGTGATTGTCGACTTTGAAGACCTTATTGGCATGACGCCAAAACGTGGCATACGTGCAGGGTCACCCATACGGCGCGCAGATGTTCGCCGCCCCGTCATGGTTGAGAAAAACAGCCTCGTGACAATCTTTCATAAGGTCCCGAATTTGGTTCTAACCGCCCAGGGCAAAGCACTTCAAAGCGGCTCTGACGGCGACATTGTGCAAATTAAAAATCAGCGCTCGAACCAAGTTATTGAGGCCGAAGTTATTGCGCCAGGTCGCGTCGCCGTAAGGTCTTTGTCTGATCAACTCGCATATACTTTGAACTAGTACGATCCAAGCAAGCCCGCAAACTCTGCAGCTTGATAAAGGAATTAGAAGATGAAAAAGCAAAATTTAACCCGCCGTTTCCTGCCAATCTTGACCGCATGTCTCGCGATCTCAGCACTCAGCGCCTGTAACACTTTATCAAGATTTTCAGAAGTTGGTGGCGGCCCAAAGCTGACCAACATTGAAAACCCAATAGCTAAACCGGCATACAGGCCCGTTAGCTTACCAATGCCAGCGCCGCAAATTGCAGAAGATAACCCAAGTTCATTATGGCGGAATGGTGCGCGCGCATTCTTCAAAGATCACCGCGCCAAGGAAATTGGTGACATTGTTACGGTTAAATTGGATCTGTCTGACAGCGCAACACTCGCGAATAGCACAGAGCGCGATCGTAACGATAGTGAAGATACCAACGTGACCAACCTATTGGGTCTTGAAGGTGAATTCGCTAAGGTCTTACCGCAGGGAATTTTACCCGGGTCCGTCATGAGTTTTGATAACGTCCACAAAACCCAAGGTGACGGCGGGATAGAAAGATCAGAAACAATTGACCTGACATTTGCAGCCGTTGTGACGCAAATCCTTCCAAATGGATCACTCGTCATTATGGGACGCCAGGAAGTTCGGGTGAATGCTGAACTTCGCGAACTATTGGTAACGGGTGTCGTCCGTCCAGAAGATATCGAAAGCGACAATACCATTAATCATGAGAAAATTGCCGAAATGCGCGTTGCTTACGGTGGCCGCGGCACGCTGAGCCAACTTCAGCAGCCGCGCTGGGGCACGCAAATTTGGGACATCGTATTCCCATTCTAGGTTCCCCCAAAGGATCTAGTATTCCTTGGCCGACGCAGAACGCGTCGGCTTTTTTTGCTGAAATCTATGATGTCGTTAGGTACCCAAAGAAGAGGCCATGGGTAAACGATCACCAATCGCATCAGAAACTGCCAAATTTTGTGGACAAAAAAAGGCGCCCGAGGCGCCACAATCGAACGATGTTGCCAAGAATTATACGGAGATGTTTAACTTTGCATCGGGTTCAGTCGGTGCTGGAACCGTTTTATTAGTTGTATTTTCACTTTCTGAAGCTTCAACAACCTTATCAAGATTGCCAATATCAACGACGTCTTCTGCACGCTCGGCAGTCTGCGTTGTCTTTTCTACGACTTCTTCTTGTTTATCGCTAACGCGCTCAAGAGTCTCTTCAAATTGCTTCTGCTGCACGACGGCGACTTGAAAAGCAGCGCTTGCTGCACTTGGCGCAACTAATGGAGGTCCCTGAATACTTTCTAAACGCATTCTGCTAACATTCCTTTCGGAGCAAANNAAATGCTCCACTGCGTCATAACTATACACAATATGACGCAATAAATGCAACTGAAATATTTTATTTTGTAAAGATTTATTTTTAGTGGTAACTTATTGATTTTAAAAGGATAAAATAACTTGCCTTCATGCAGGGCCGGCCTTTTAAAATCGCTCCTGCAAAAAACTTCAATCGATTTTTAGGTTTTTGCAATTCCCAACGGAAAGTTTCGCATCTGGATATAATCGAAACAATTTGAATATATAAGTGCAGAACACAGCAAAAAAATGGACCCTTAGTCGTCGCGGTGTGTCCGCT
>DGOK01000060.1 GCA_002389385.1 Rhodospirillaceae bacterium UBA4468
GCTTTTGCATCTGAAACAATGCGACTGCCTTCGCCTTTCGGCCCGGCAAACAAGATTGGCAGTTTCATCCCCATGGCTTCGAAGATTTTAGAAGGGATGACCCCTGCAAAGACTTTTGATGATTTAAGGTGAACCAATGCTATATCACACAAGGACCAGATATCTGGCATACGTTCTTTGGGCTGGGCTATGAGAAAGACAACGTTTGAAAGGCCTTCTTGATGCGCACGTTCAATCAGTGTGTTACGTTCCGCACCCGCACCGACAAATAAGAATTGAATGTCCTGGCGATCACGCACCAATGCGGCTGCATCCAATACATTATTTAAAGCATGTGCCATACCATGCGTTCCGATATACCCAAAAACGCAGGTATTATCGCTAAGTCCGGCTTGTTTTGCTAGCTCTGCGTTGCGTGGGCGGGGCGCGTAACGCCATAAGTCGACGCCATTGATAACAACAGAGATTTTTCCATCAGCAATCCCTCTCGACGTTAGATTATCTTTAAAGGATTGCGTCAGAGCAACAACGGCATCTGCATCTCGGTACATCTTGAGCTCTAGCGCCTCGATCAACCAAAGCGCAAAATTCGCACGCATAGCACCAACGGCGGCAATCGAAGCCGGCCACAAGTCGCCTAATTCAAAGACGTATTTAAGTTTGCGACGCTTAGCGAACCACCAGGCTGCAACAGCTGTAAAGAATTGTGGGGATGTAGAGATCACAATATCTGGACTGGGTTCACGCTTTGCAGCACGGTAGCCATTGACCATGAAACTTAAAAAATCTGTGATGCGCCGTAAAAACCCACGGTTGGGCGAAACATAAGTCCTTACACGGACAACCCGGATGCCTTCCATATTTTCGGTACAATAATTGTTTTGATAACCTTCAAAAATACGGCCATGGGGAAAATTAGGATTGCAGGTAATGACCGTAACGTCGTGACCCCATTTTACCCAATATAATGCACGCTCATAAACACGCGTCGCAGCTGCGTTTGTTTCTGGAGGGAAATTTTCGGTGAAGAATAAAATTTTCAAGATTACTGCATTTGCACCAAGTTAACTATTTGCGCACTTGATGATGTGCGCGGAGCATATCAGACAATGTCGATTTTTTCTGTTTGTTGAGTTTGTTTCGGCGTCGTTGCGCTTAAAGCATTGAGCATGGCAAAGGTGAAAATTGCTAAGGCTAACCATGCACTAGAAAATACGCTGTAGCTAAAAGCGAAAAAGCACATCAACAATGCTAAAATACTAAAAGTCCAGATTCTGTTTGTGGCTGATCTGCATTTTTGATCTAGCAGGTATGTTGCCCGCAAAATCAAAAACAGGAGCGATAATGCGCCGATTGCCCCCAGCTCAAGCCAGACCTGGAGAATGCCATTGTGCGGATGCAGTGGAACGGGTTCGCCAAGGGTGCCCATATTAGGGTCTATAATAATCTCTGCATCTTCGCCGCCAAATTGTTTTGAAGCTTTGAGACCCCATCCCTGGACAGGACGCTCAAGAATACGCTCAATGACAAATTCCCATACGTACATTCTATAGGCAACCGCGAGGCTTGCTGATGTAGGGACCTCAAAGTCCAGATTCTGTTTATGCCCGGTCTGCATTTTTGATTTAGCAGGTATGGTGCCCACAACATCAAAAACAATTTGACTGATTCGTTCGGCGGTTACGCCAAATGACAGGACATAAAATGGGACTGTAAAAGCTAAGATCAGAAGCCCGCTGAGAGCTTTATGCCGCCAGCGCCCTATAAGTTGATAAGTAATACCAACTAAAAGTGCAATGATGATCCCGATAGCCGCAGTTCGATTCCCGACGCCTATCGTAATGAAAACAGCTAAGCCTAATAAAAGAAGACTCACCCATATTTTGTTTTTTAATGCTAGATAGAAAGCGGCGATCATCGTAAACGTTGTGAAAACGGCAGCCGCAGATTTAAACCAGAAAAACTTATACATGTATGTATAGGTCATGTTCTTAAAAAGCAGGCTTAAATCACCTTTTGTTAAAACATCGTAGAGCAAAAACCCACCAACGATGCATGCTCCAATGAAAATGCATCGCGTAACTTTTATAACATCCTCTGAATTAAGAAACGTAACGGCATAAATAAGTGTGATTGCGATGAATACATTGCTGAATATTTTGCCCGCTGAAATCATAGCAACCTGTGGATTGCTAACTTGATAAGCTGACAGCAGGATTGAGGCTAGAAAAAAACACACACCTACAATTAGATATTTATCCCATTTTGGCGGTGGCCTTTGGTGCCGTGTCTTAATGATGATTGCTAAACTCGACAACGCCATCAATACGACTAAAGGGACAATGGCGCGCGAATTCCATAATGTAATGATTGGGATAAATAGGCCGCCAAAGGTAAAAACCCATGCCATAGAACTGCCATGAGTATCAGTAGGTCCAAAAATAGATTTAATAAAAGAACTTAAAATGGCCAATTAAAGAGGTCTCCGCGCAACCAAAACAAGGCTCTTTCCAAGTGGGATTGGCACAATATTTTCAACAATTCGGGTAACCGGGATGATAAAGCGATCATAAATTTTGGTTGCGCGTGGATTAAGATTAGTACTTCCACCAAGTGTATTGATTAACCCCCAGGCAAAAATACCGGTAAAGTCTATATATTTACATGTGATAATTTCGAGTCCAGCCCCGGAGACTTTGCGAACGAGTTCTGGTCGGGTGTATCGCCGATGATGACCGAATAGTTTATCAAGTCTACTATAAAGAATAGGTAAGGCTGGAACGAAGATGCACAAATGCCCGCCCGTCTTCAGTATTCCTGTTAAATCTGATAATGCTGCATGGTCGTCCTCAATGTGCTCAAGCACATTTACCAAACATATGCTGTCACGGGATTTGTCCCCTGTGCGTTGCCGATAGCTATCAATTTTTTCTGAAAAGATGTGAATGTTCTCATCTGCCTGAAACCGTTGGGTTAAGAGATTGCGCTGGGTCGGAGAAGGTTCAACTAAATCAAGGAAAGAAAAAAAAGGACGTAAATATTGAGAATAAGTTCCAATGCCGGCGCCAATCTCCACGCCACTACCATGGAGGTATGGTTGGAAATTAGCCGTTATCCAGTTGTAGTAGTTAACCAGATTTGCCGCGGCTTCAAACTCGCGACCTTCATACGCTTGAGCATCGTCGTTCACAATTCAACTCTATTCAATTGGTTGAGGCTTTCGCGCATAGTTCATCGAAACAGGTTGTATCGTAGGATGCAGTATATTGCCCTAAAGCCATCCCGCCAGCCAATTTTTTTCCCCTCGGCATAAGTCCGGCCTTTGTAACTAATACCAACTTCATAGATTCGCGGCATTGGCTTTAGGCGGCTGATTTTTGCCGTAATTTCTGGTTCAAAACCAAATCGATCTTCCTGAATGGTCACTTGCTGTAGGATATCCCGCCGAAACACCTTATAGCAGGTCTCCATATCCGTGAGATTTAGATCGGTGAATACATTGGATAAAAGCGTCAGGGCTTTGTTACCCAGACTATGCCAGAAATAAAGAACTCTACGGACATGTCCGCCGCTGAACCTGGAGCCGAATACCACGTCGGCTCGGCCATCAAGTAATGGTGTCAAGAGTTTAGCATATTCATTGGGATCATACTCCATATCAGCATCTTGGATGATGATAAAATCGCTCTTTGCCTGTGCAAACCCAGTTCGAAGTGCTGCACCCTTCCCCTGGTTTGTGTCATGACATACAAGCCTGATACGTGAATCCATCTCAGCAATAATGGCTACTTTTGACCTAGTCGTATCTGTAGAGCAATCATCTACTATTATGACATCTAAATTCAGACCTAGCGTATCCGCCTGAAGGACTTCGGCAACGATTTTCTCTACCGTCGTTTCCTCATTGTAACATGGGATGACGACACTTAAGGATTGCTCGCTCATTTTTTATCCTTGGATATTTGTATCATTCGTAGTTTGTTAGTCTGGTATATCGCAGCACCGATCTAAATCAATCATTTATCATATTTTCAGATTTAATGTTTATTTGCCGAGTTGGTGTAGATCTCGAAGCAATATTAAAATAATGATCATGGCAACACACAGTGCCGCCAAATCATTTATGGGAACCAGCCAGACCGAAGTGAAGATCAGTATGATATTAACGACGATGATGCGGTACATAACTCTGTTATGGGGTACGTTTCGTGGTACTGGTATTTGATAGAAATGTTCTCGATGAGCTTGCCAAATGGGCTCAAGTCGAAACGCGCGCTTAAGTAGAGTAATGGTTGCGTCAGCAAGATAATACCCTGGTAATATCAACGCCATCACCCATGCACCTTCCGAAATGGCCTTTAATAGAAACCATCCAATTAGGAATCCTAAGGGAATGCTGCCAACGTCGCCTAAAAATATTTTAGCAGGAGACCAGTTCCAGTAGAGAAAAGCGAGATTAGCGGCGCTAATCACAGCCAAAGGTGGAAGAATTTCGTCTGAAAGAGTGCCTGTCAAGACCAGTAAGCCGAGGCCAGCGCAAATGCTTATGGTCTCGACGCCCGTCATGCCATCAATACCATCCATGAAATTGTACAAATTAACAAACCAGATCCACGCGACTGCAACGATTAAAAAAGCACACCATTCGGGCAAAAATGAAAATGCATCGTTAGCAATCTCAGGATGCAGATAAAGTATGCCCGCAATGGCGATGATTTGGTATATGAGGCGCAACAATGCCGATGAACCCCATAAATCATCTATCCAGGACACTAAGGCCAAGCCACACGCAATTAATAAAGTAACTATTAGGCCGTTGGGTAGAAGAACGTCATTCCAAAAAAGCGTAAGCAGGCCAATCCCGATTGAGAATATGACAACGATGCCTCCGCCTCTTGGGGTCGGGATAGTGTGGGAACTACGCACATTTGGTTTATCGTAAACACCTTTTAAAACCAATACGCGTCGCAATATTGGAATGCCAAAGCTGACGATACAAAACGAAACTCCTATTCCAAAAATAATAATACTCGTCATCTCTGAGAGCCTCGCTGACTTATAGGTGTTTTAAGGAGCAGTAGCCAAAAACTTAAAGTATTATTTGTTGAAATTATTCGAAGTCGCATGTAATGGGGGTCATCTTGTAGATTAAAAAAGTTTGTGTTTGTTGCGCGGACGGCTTTAGGGTTCTTGATGCCCATTTCGGGACATCTAATTTCTGAATAATACTAGCACAAGCCTTTGAATGAAGTGTTTTTATAAATTTCTGCAGCGGACTATCGTAGTCGGGTCTATCTAAATTTGATGGCGACGCTACAATATGTGTAATCGATTTATTAGCTAGTTGTTTTAGAAACAATGCGGTATCAGTATTGCTGGCTCGTAACTCTACTTCGCTCTGTAAATCTGGATGAGCATAGAAGTAAGGCACCTCTAATCGATATAGCCATTGTCTGTTGGTAAGAAGAACGCGGTCTTCTTTTTCAAGTAAAGTATTAAGCGCGACGACAACGTCGTACCCGACAATGTTGTTTCTAAGGAACGCTGAAGGGGATGTTTTAGATGTGGCATAATCAATGTACTTCAATGAAACAATAATTTGTCCGCCCATTTGCACCAATATTACAATGATGAACGCAATAGCACATGGGATTAAAAGAGTGCGCCAATGATTTAATGCCTGGTGTGATAGAATGACAAACGCAATAAGCAATAGAGGATAGACTGGTAGCAAGTGGCGCACGCGCTGAGAAGGTCCGAAGAAAAACCAAATAACGTAGTAAATCAAACAGACTGTAATGAATATGGCTGCAGGAGAACGTAAAAACCCCCAGCCTAATCTCTGGGCACCTAGAACGGCTAGCGGCAGAAGCAACAACCAGGCAATGCCGAGGCCAATTCTTGATGACTCAAATATTGGTAACGGATCTAATGTCGCAACAAAAGGGTACAAAAAGAACCAATAGATGTTCTTTGCTACAGGACTTTCGGTAAGATTATATAGTTCACTAATGCGATGACTTTGGGCGTCGCTCCAAGGGAAGTTTGCCGAATAGTCGACGATACCCCATAGAAGCGGAAATACAGGATCACCCGAGTGGTAAAAATTAAACGCGTACCACTGTGCACCAATAACAAGTGCCAGAACTGAAAACATTGTGACGTGCTTAATGCGGCTTCGACTTAGTAGCAATAAGATAACACCACAGGCAAAGCCAAGCAATAATCCAGTGTACTTCGTGCCAAAGAACAGCCCAGTAGCGATGGCAGCGATCCAGACGAACCCCAGGCTGTCTTCTTTGATGGCGAGATATATAGAAAATGTTGCGAGGATGACGTATGCAGCGGCGCGGGTCTCCACTTGTCCGGTTCCAGCACCATAGAGAATTGCCGGGGTTGTCAATACGAGTAATGTTGTGGCAAGGGCCCACGGCCTGGTGATCAATCGTGTTGAGACGATGAAAGTCATTGCGCCGACCGTCCAGCCAGTCAATGCGAGCCATAAATTTGCTGTGAGCTCGCCACCTAGCGAAAGGGCAACCCCATATCCTAGTTGCTGTAACAATGGCACGGCTCCATCTATCGCACGAGGAATGAACTCAAGCTTGCCGTGCTGAAGGAATAAAGATGGCGTAGCGAAATGATAGGCCATCGTATCAGCATCAGCTTGTGGCGAAAGAGCTTCGGATAAATCAAATAATATGATGATGGTTAACCCGCCAAGCATAATTTTTTCGATCATGCTAAATGACGCCATGGCGCAATTCAACGATGCTTCACGGAGACGCATCCAGATTGGGATTAATCCAATGCAAGGAAAGAGGAGCATGTAAATAAATGTTGGTTGTGAAAAGTATCCAAGAATGCCTGGAAAAAAAGCCAACCACCCGATAAGCCCACCACCTAATGTTAGAGAGATCGTAAAGTCTTCGCTGATTGAGAGAGTTTTACGAATACCGGATAGATGAAGAGTTATTGATCCAGCGCCAAAAGCGCTTACCATGAGTATGATAAATCCTAGCAAAGAAATCATTCGATATTCATCATTCTTCTAAGGACGTTCATCACAGGTCCAATGAAATTTTGAAACTGGGTAAGATAGAGCCTAAGAATTGCAATCACCCAAATAGAAAATATCACAGAGAATATTGAACCATATTGATCAGATGTGCAGTCCTTATGTATCCAAGCTTTTATGGCCGTTATGGCAAAACGAAACGGTATTATTGCAGAACGAAAATATTTTCCAGACCCAATATAGGTCGAGAACGCCTCAGAGTAGATGTTAGCCAAGCGCCGGATAAAGATTGAAAATGCATTTTTCTGCCGTACACGCAGGGCAGGTAAATATCTGTGTGCAATTTGAATACAACATGTAATCCGACGTTCTGTATGGCTCATGATTCCACCTGGCGTATGGAAATAACGCGCAAGAGGCTCTCCAAATACGGTGAATGTCGCTTTGGGGGTGGATAATATTTTTAGCCACAAATCGAAATCTTGTGCATTACGAAGGCCCTCATCAAACCCACCAACTTCCTGGACGGCAGTTCTAAGAGTCACTACTGAAATGCTTGGAATATAACCTTTAAGGTAGAGCGTAACGAAGGGGTCAGGACCTTCATTAAAGCGTTGTGCACAATCAACGTATTCTTCACCGTTCGGCGTTACATCCATATAGTCATGTGCAACAAGCGTATAGTTTTTGGATGTGACCAAATCCATGGATCGCTCAAGTTTTGTGGGTAGCCATTCATCGTCAGCATCGAGAAAGGCAACATAAGCTTCGGTTGCGGCATCAATCGCACGGTTTCGCGCGGCACCTGCACCTTTGTTTGTTTGCGAAATAACCAAGAGTGTGCCCGCAGGAAACAGTTTTTGCATCGCTTTGGCCATTGCGATGGTGTCATCGCTTGATCCATCATCGACAACAATAACTTCTGCAGGTGTCAGGGTTTGTGCGGCAACACTATTGAGTGCTCGCTGAATTGATGTCGCTGCATTATAGGCAGGTATGATCACACTTACCGGGGCGGTATCACGCAGCATCAGCAATGTCCTGAAGGCTTGCAGTCGGTGTAGATGTTGGAATAGTACCGTGAGTGAACATACGCACAGATAATTCCAACGCCAACAAAGTATAGACGCGGTAACCGTGTTTTGTAGGGTTTTGGAGCAGGCGATGTACGCCTTCAGCTGTCCACCAGCCACGTTCCAAGGCATCTTTTGATGTTAAAATTCGTTTTGCTATTGGACCAAAACCATTACGCATCCATTGCGGAACTGGCGAAACAAAACCTTGCTTGGGTGCATTAAGAACACTCTCGGGCAAAAGTCCTTTAGCCATCTTGCGTTCCAAAGCCTTAGCCCGCTGTCCGGGCGTTCGTATGTCAGCTGAAATCGAAAGCGATGCTTCAACCAATCTGTGATCAAGAAACGGCACTCGGCCCTCGACGCTATGCGCCATACTGGTGCGGTCCAGGAGTGTCAGTAAATCATCATTTAGATATGTTCCAATATCACCTGCTAGTCCTGCAGTTTGCAGATCAGCACCTGGGAATGAAGTTAAGAAAGCCTGCGTGGCAATAGCTTGAGCTGCAGATGGTGACGCACTTTTATTGCCAACAATATCGCGAACCGGGGCCGGAAAGTGACTACTGTGAGCATGAATGTATTGGCCTCGGTCTGTTTCAAAAAGCCCTGCTCGTTCGAGTTGCCATGCGCGCATGGGTAAAATGGGTCTAATGGTTTTTTCGATGCCACAGCGTATCCATACAGGAATATTCAGATACGCTTGCTCGATTGGAATTTGAAAATACCGTCCATAACCGGCAAATAATTCATCGCCGCCGGTGCCATTCAAGGCAACAGTCACGTGCTCACCAAGAGCGCGTTCAATCAAATAATTTGGCAAAAGGGCGGCATCATTCACGGGCTCCTCAAGATGCCATGTCATCGCCCAAAGGTTATCGATGGCATCGCCAGCATCGACATCAATGATATTATGGTCAGTGCCATAAAGGTTTGCGACATCAGCTGCGAGTGGAGTTTCATCAACACCGCCTGCAAACCGCACGGTATATGTTTTTAATGGTTGGGATGTTTGTTGAGCTGCTAGGGCAACCAGCAGGCCTGAGTCCAGTCCCCCTGATAACAATGTGCCAATCGTTACGTCGCTTCGAAGTTGCAAGCGGACGCTATCATGAAGCAAGCTTAGCAAGTGTTTAGCAACATCCTCACCTTGTGGTGCCTCGGTGCTAGGTTGAGGACGCCAATATGCTCTAATGTCGATTTGCCCTGCCGAATTGATACAAAGACGATGGCCGGGTTGAAGTTTTTTTATGTTTTTAAATAATGTATTCGGGCCGGGAACATAGCCGTGGGCAAGGTAAGCTGGCACGGCAAACTCATTAATTTCAGGATGCACCAATCCTGATGCAAAGATCGCTTTGATCTCAGAGCCATATACAATCCCGCCACCGCTTAATTTGGCCCAATAGATAGGTTTGACGCCAAGTCGATCGCGTACGATTTCCAGTGTATGAGCTTCATCATTATATAGTGCGAATGCATACATGCCGTTTAAGACTTGAAGATAATCATCTCCATGGGCATCGTATGCTGCGAG
This sequence comes from Rhodospirillaceae bacterium UBA4468, assembly GCA_002389385.1. GTDB lineage: Bacteria > Pseudomonadota > Alphaproteobacteria > Rhodospirillales > Casp-alpha2 > UBA4479. The sequence continues at coordinate 9,629 of DGOK01000060.1, forward strand.
AACGGCTTCCATATCTCCCTGAGTTTTATAATGATAAGTTGAGTATCGCGAGCGGAGCTCCAGATAGTTATATATCTCTCCGTTACCGCTTAATACGTGATGACCATTGCTACTGACCAGGGGTTGATCGCCAGATTTCAGATCGATGATGGCAAGGCGGCGAAAGATTGTCTGGTAGCGTTTGTCAGAACGTATCCATTGGCCATCACCATCAGGTCCACGGTGCAACATCGCGTTCGCCATGGCGGTTAAATTAGAGGCTTGGGGCTCAGATTGTTGTGGAATGAATATGCCAGCAATGCCGCACATTAAATGATGCTCTCTATCTCAATTGTTCCATGCCATGGACCGGTCGTCGTTTGCTCAAAGACAATTTGAGTGCCTGTGATGCCACTGCCATAAGCCTGCCAGATTGTGACCGGGCGGAGTGATGGCCGTTTGCCAGATACGCGGACAATGGCGTTACCGCCAATAATCACTTTATTTGATTCGATTGTGACGGCGCATGGAGTCACGAGTGATTGTTCAATATGATGAGTACCTTGAGCTTGAATTGTATCCGCAATGTTGATGGTCGAGTCCCTGAATGTCCAGGACCTTGTAACGGCATTGACGCCCAATCGACGATACCCATCATGGGATATAGCAATGCCGTCAGACTTAATGCGTGTAGACGCTGGGCCAGCAACAGATTGCCTAAACGCATCACTGTAATATGGCTTATTCGCAGGATAAGGATCTTGATGGTCAATCCTGACACCACCATGCACTACGCTTGATCTATACAAGGCAGCATTGCCTGATTCGCCGTATGCACCACGACCTGGATCAACAAACAGTGGCTGCTCGTTCAGATGAATTTCAGCACTGCTGATATCTTGATGGGCATGACCCGGCATATATGGCCATCCGCTCGAAGGTGCAGATGTGAGCATTGACCATTTCCCAATATCGGCGCGCACCCAACCATCATTCTGCAGTTGCGCGAACGGTGCAGGCAGCGTTTCCTCGGCTAATGTTTTAATGAGATGCTGTTCGTTTTTTGGTAAAGTGTGCGTCCAAGAACAGACACCATTATGGATTCCGGCAAGGTGCGCTGGCGAGCAGTCAGGAGAAATGTCACCAATTAGCGGCAATCCTCCTGACAGTACCAGGCTTTTTGCGACAGCTAGTAATCGCTTTGCAATGTCTCTAAGTTGTTCCGCTTCCTGAATTCGTTGATGGCGAACCGCGGTTAGCCAGACATCAAGATAATTTCGGACATAAAGCATGTGATAATGTGTTGAGCCTTCTCGAAGAGAACCACCTTCAAGAACAATACGTTTAGCTTCATGGCATAAGATTTCAAAACCAATATGGCGGCTCTGTGATAAATCGAGTGCACAGCCAATACGGTATAGCCCACGCCCGTTATTTGCGAGATGATTAGACGTATTATGGTTGCCAAAATACTCTAATTGGCGTGCAATCTCTGGTGCGTGAGCTGCGAGGTCTTGGGCGAGGACATCGAGTGTGTCTGGAGCACCGCATCGGCGTGCACCGTCAATAAGATTAACCGCACGTTCTGCTGCTGTGTATGGATGCCACGCCCAGCCGTTCGAAACCATGAACTGATCTCGCCATACGCCCCACAAGGCAACAAACCAAGCGGCATCAATCTCAGGCATTAAAGGTATCCACGCAAATCGATGACGCGCGAGTTCAGCCTCTATGTCAGCGATGGGCTCATTGAATAAAGCGCGCGGGGATTCAGGGTCAAGGGCCAGTCGTTGAGAGAGAATCTGAATTGAGGTTTGTGCGATGGGTAATTCATTAGATAACACCTTAGGCGGAATCTGCCAATGAGGTGTTTCAGGTGAAAGCGGCAACTGATGGTGAAGATAAAGGGGATGGTGGGGTTCGAACGTTGCAGGAGCTTGGTAGCGGCCAAGCATTCGCCCGATCAGCCACTTACGTAACACACGATCTGAGATGACTTGCCCGATTTTCCTTTTGAGTTGGGAAATCATGCTTTATTTATGCCTTATTATCGGAGGTTAACTTATGACCAATGCGGTCGACACAAAATCGGATGCCCGAGCCTTTTGGGGCTCTCTTTATAAATCGCTTTACGATCATGTTGATAGCAACATTAGTCGTGAAGATTTGTTTAAAGCGCTGGATGATTTGGAAGATATGTTTCGTCTTCGTGGCCATATGGCGGTGGCCGATATGCCGCTGAGTGAATTGTCTGGGAAATCGGTATTGGAAATTGGCCCCGGCGCAGGCGGTCATTCTTCTTTGTTTGCGAAACATGGTGCTAATGTAACGAGTATTGATATAACGGTAGAGCGTGCACGTGCGACCCAGGCAAAATATAATTTGATGGGTGATATGGCTGCAGGATGTGGCGCACTTCAAGGTGATGCTGAAGATCTTCCGTTTGCGGACGGTACGTTTGATATTGTGTATTCGAACGGCGTCCTGCACCACACCCCGGATACCGAAACCTCGATTGCCGAAGTGTGGCGTGTCCTGAAGCCCGGCGGTCGTGCGGTGATCATGCTCTATTGTAAAAGCTCGTGGCATTATTGGATTAATATGTATCTTTGTATTGGTTTGATTATGGGCCGTGCATTTGGTGATAAAAATTGGCTTGGAAAGGCGACCGAATGGGGTGGACGTGATCAGCAGACGGTGCAAAACCCGATTACGCGATGCTATACAGCATCTGGATTGCGTAAGTTATTTGCAAAATATGAAAACCCGCATTTCCGCAAAGCCGAGTTCTATTTTTATCTGATCCCTAAGTTTGGGAAACTCTATCGGAAATACCAGATTAAAAAATATGGTACGCATCCAGGCGGTGTGTTGGTCTATGGTGAGCCTTGGCCACATCAATCTCCGCTTGAATACTGGCTAGGCCAACATATGGGATGGTCATGGTTTATAACGGCGAACAAGCCAAATAGCTAAAGAGCCTATATCTTCGCATAAAGATTTTACCAAAAGCCTGGTGGAAAGACGCCTTTCTCAGGTACACGATAATCATCTAAGCCGTCAATCGCCGCTCGCCCCATCGAAAGAATGGATTCCTGTGTGCTTCCGCCAACGTGCGGTGTTGCAAAAAAATTTGGGAGGTCGAGCAATTCCTGATCTTCAGGAGGCTCGCAGGTGAAAACATCGAATGCCGCTCCGGCAAGCGTGCCAGCTTTTAAGATTTGTTTCATCGCCACTTCATCCACGAGACCACCACGCGCTGTGTTGATCAGGATCGCAGACGTTTTAATCATACCTAGGTATGCCGCATCCAGAATATTTGCTGTCGATGCATCATGAGGAAGGTGAACAGAAATCACGTCAGCTTCACGTAATAGCGTTTCCAGTGACGAGGGAATAACGCCGGTCTCTGTGTAATATGTTGTATGATCCTGGATATCGTGTGCGAGGACTTTGCAGCCAAATCCTGCGCGCAAGATTCGCCCTAAATCCTGACCCACATAGCCGCATCCAATTATGCCGACGGTGCAATCTGAAAGTTGGCGACCGATGACTTGATGCCAATTATCATTACAGACGGCATCATTAGCCTCAGGTAATTTTCGTAACATTGAAAGTGCGAAGCCAATGACAAGCTCTGCGACGGACCGACGGTTAACGCCGCCTGTCCAGCCTAAAGAAATATCGCGCGAAATTAGTGCAGGGAGGTCGATCTTATCAAATCCGACGCCATATTTTGCAATGACACGGAGCTCAGGCACAGCGTCTAAAACGTCGGCGGATATTGGCTCAAGGGCAATGATTGCTTTTTGATGACCGCGCAAAGCTTTAATAAGTTCTGCACCGCTTAAACTTATGCCGGCATCATTGAACGATGCTTCTGGATAGCGCGCTAGCAACTCAGCTCGAAGAACTGGTTGGCGCGAAAATGATCGAGATAAAACAGTAACTTTGGTCATTTATCTGTGGATGATTTCTCTTGAAGTGTTGCGAGGGCGGCAGGGAACTCTGAAAAATGATTGATTAAAATTGTTGGCTTTAATTCATCGTAAGGCATATGGCAGTAGCCAAAGCTAACGCAGATAGATGCCATCTTAGCGTCGTGTGCTGCGAGGATATCGTTCTCGCTATCGCCAACCATGATTGCCGTGGCGCCTGTCATGTCCATGGCAGTTAATGTATCCAGTAAATGCTGGCCATCAGGTTTACTGTGAGGGACATCGTCCCCACAGACAATGATTGGAAAATATTTTGTCATGCCAAACATATCCAAGACTGGCATTGTCGTTTTTCTTGGTTTATTAGTACAAAGCGCAATGGGTATTTCTGTGGTATGAAGTTCGTCTAAGATGTCCATGACGCTTGGAAAGACGATGGTATCCTGTACCGGGTTTTCGCTATAAATCTGCAAAAACGCATCTTTTACTTTGTCGCGTTGCGCATCACTTTCCATGCCACCGGTATCTTTGAGTGCATCAGCAACAAGATGTACGGCACCTTTGCCGACTAAATCTTTAACGCGATCAACAGTGAGTGCGGCACGACCTTCTTCAGCGAGTGCCTTGTTCAGTGACCAGGCAACACCAGGTGCGCTGTCAATTAAAGTGCCGTCCAGGTCGAATAAAATAGCGTCAATCATTAGTATTTCCCCCAGAGTGGATCATCGTTCAAGGCAGCCTCAACACGAGCAATATCCTCGGGCGCGTCAACCGATTGATAGGGCCTGAACGTCATCGGTGCGATGCGTTGAAAAAATCCGTTATCACATATGCGATTTGAGTCACAGGCCTCAGCTTGCTCTAGAGGAGACTCAGGTTGTTCTGTAAACCATTTTAAGAAATGCCAGCGAAACCCGAAAATACCACCAACACGTTTCGCTCCGGCATCTTTGCTGAACGTTTTCATATATGGAATTGGGCTTCGGGACGTATACAAGACATTCCCTTTGAGATCGTGCACCAACTTAACCATGTCTGGATTGGTGAACGTTTCTTCATCATGGATGGGAACTGCCAACATCGTACCATCAACAGTTTTATCATCGAACGGTGCCATAACGGCTTCAATTACATCAGGCCCAAGCAACGGCTCATCACCCTGAACACAAATCACGATATCATCTTCAGCCACATCGACACCGCATTTTGTCGCGGCTTCGGCAACGCGGTCGAGTGCGCGGGTATGGGTGTCTGCTGTCATGATGACGGGAAAACCATGTTCCTCACAAAACACACGAATTTCTTCGTCACATGTTGCAACAGCGAGGATATCCCAATCCGTATACATTTTCGCGCGGAGATAACAATGCTCGAGCATTGCACGCCCTGCAATTAGATGTAATGGCTTCCCGGGGAAGCGGGTTGCAGCCATGCGTGCGGGAACCATGCCAATCGTCTTCATCTGTTTTTCCATTTAAATCTTTATTGGGTCAGGTGTGCTCGAAGCCATGTTGCCGTTTCTTCAGCGGCCAGACGATGGCCAGTTGCCGACCAATGTCCATCATGAATGAAATGGGTAGCTTCGAACCCTAATTCTTGGAACCGAGGTAAGGGATCTACAAACGGGATATCTAATTTAGTAAGTGCGTCCCTGACTTTTATGCGTGCGTTTGCATACGCTGTGTCTGCATTTGCAATTTCAAACCTTGCAGGCGCGATGAGGACAACGAACTTTGTGTCAGCATCAAACATGATTCGTAGACGATCTAGCTCATGGGCTGTTGCTGCTGCGACCTGGTCGATGTTTTTACCTTCGAGAGGGTTACGATAGGCATGGCTTTTTTCAACAACGCCTAGCCAAATCAATGCCTCGCGCATGACGTTTACGCGCTTCATGCTAACAGCGAAAAAATTATACAGCGCAGAATGCTTGGTCAGTATCTGTTTGATGGTGGTCGTATTGATGCTTGTACTCGTCTTGGAATCTTTAGTGTTAATGGCTGCTTGAGCTGAGGCAATGCAATCGTAATTGACCAGATCATTTTCGATAATCAAGCCGACAACAACCGCGGCTGGTTTAGCCGTCTTCGGCATCCGCGCTGTGAGCGCTTGATACCCACAAACGTTGGTACCAGGGCTCGCAACATTATAGGTCGGCGCCTCAATCAACTCACCGATGACGGATGAGTACATTTCATTTGCTTCAACGCCCCAACCAAAAGCCATGGAGTCACCAAGGATCCAGACACGTTGATTTGCGGTATTGACGGGCTCTTGATTGCGTAGTCCAAAGTCGTTGATCTTTATATGCGCACGAAAGTCCCCGTTGTTTTGTGCAAAGTACCCATCGAAACCAGCTTTGCCAACGGCGACGATGCCATGATTAGGCACAGCTTCGGTGACCATATATTGGCCTGCATAAAACTCGCTCCAGGATGGGTAAACACTTCGTACAACAATCTCTGAAATAGCGAGTAGAAAGACGCAGCCTAGAAGCAACGCAATGATACGTCCTTTAAATGATACTTTAACGTCAGACATGTGCTGGTTTTTTCTTGCCGATGACGTCAAATAAAGCGCCTTCGCGAGCGATAGTGCCAAGCCAGGACAACTGAGTGACTTCACGTTGGTAGCGTGTGCCGGGTGATGTTTCTGCGAACATGTCTGTTGTCTCTTCACCATCTGTGCCAAGGATCGCGGGAGAACAGTTCAGATATGAAATCTCGTTTTCATTAAACCATTCCATGACTTCGTCGACTGAATGCCATGTCTCGTGAGGATTGTAGTATTGATCTGCGATCCAGATTTTCGCCTTCTTTTTATCGCGGATTCGATTGCTTACAAAGAAATCGATATGTGAGCCAAATAAACCAATCAGCTTAGAGCGTATCAAGATAGGTAAGCTAGCTGGTCGATTATAGAGGCCTATCAAAATAATGCCGCCGGGCTTAAGCATACGTACGATCAGCCCAAATGCGCGCCGAGCATCGAAAGTATGATTCAGGACGCCATGAGAAATCACGACGTCAAAGCTGTTTTCCTTGATAGCAAGATTGAAGATATTCATCTGCGCAAAAGACACGCGCTTCAGGTCGTTTTGCTGTTTGTGCTGAATGGCGAGTCCAAGGCTGGCGAGTGACATATCAATGCCGAGCACGGCGTTATTATTCAACTGAAGATAATGCGACAGCTGACCTGTTCCACACCCGCACTCGAGTATTGTTTTATTATACCCAATTGCATCCAGTAGCGATTTTGAAAACGGGTTTGCGTGCCCTTTGCTAACCAACTCACCAAACTCTTCCAAACCCTCATAACTTGGAAATGGGTTTTCTTCATAGAAAGACCGCACGCGTTCAGTAACCTCAATGCCCTCACCCGGACTTGGCGCAAAGAGCGAAGGAATGCCATTGATGACGGGAAAAATCTCATCCGTTTCATCGCACTGCATGGTGTCGCCCTTAACGACTAAATTTGAGTCATTGGTTGCATCGGGTGCCTTAAGGTTCGCTAAAACGCGATCAGAAAAGAGAGGTATGGAAGCTGTTTGGGTCATTGGTCAGGCTTCTTCAAAATGAAGTTTCCGATAGCAAGCATATCCATCTCGGTCGCCATAAAGCAGCTATAGGCATCAAGCGGAGAGCAAACGACAGGCTCGTCTCGTACGTTAAAACTGGTGTTCACAAGCATCCCTGTGCCCGTTCGTTTTTTAAATGCTTGGATAAGGTCGTAGAACCGTTGATTTGATTCTGGTGTGACCGTTTGGATGCGCGCGGAGTAATCGACATGGGTAATTGCTGGGAGCGTCGACCTGACGACGTCAAGACGATCAAGGCCGGTGCGGTTTTTGTCATCCGTATGAAGCGAGGTGTGGTGATCTTTGCGGACAGGGGCAACAATCAGCATATAAGGGCTGTCGCCATCTAGTTCGAAGTGTTCAGTAACATCTTCACGAAGGACTGCAGGCGCAAATGGTCGGAAACTCTCGCGATACTTTATTTTCAGGTTTAGCGTTTTTTGCATGGCTGAAGAAGCAGGGTTTCCAAGGATAGAACGATTGCCAAGTGCGCGCGGGCCAAATTCCATTTTACCTTGGAACCATCCAACAACCTGATCTTTGGCAAGGGTATCAGCAACATCCTCAAACAAGCGATCTTCATTAACCAAAGTATAGGTGGCACCAGCGGCGTCCAACGCTGTTTGAATTTGATCCTCGGTATAATCCGGGCCCAGGTAACTGCCCTGCATCGCGTCTTGTCCGTTCATGCGGGCTGGGGTGCGGGGGGCCGTGCCTTCGCTCATTGTGTTCTCAACAGCTAAGGCAACACCGAGTGCAGAGCCTGCATCCCCTGAGGCGGGCTGTATCCAGATATGATCAAACGGGCCTTCCCTGAGAATACGACCGTTCGCAACGCAATTCAGGGCGACACCACCAGCTAAGCAAAGATTCTTTGCGCCTGTCAGTCGATGTGCTTCATGACAGACGCGCAATACAAGGTCTTCAACGACCACTTGAACGGACCGTGCAATATCCATATGAAATTGCGTCAATGGGTCCGTGGCCTCTCGGCGAGGCCGCCCAAACAGGCCTGCGAATTTTTCGTTAGTCATCGTCAGGCCGATCGCATAATTAAAGAAGCCCATTTTTAGGCGAAATGATCCGTCAGGTTTTGTGTCCAGAAGTTGCTCACGAATGATATCAGCATACTTAGGCTCACCATACGGAGCTAGGCCCATCACTTTGTATTCGCCATCGTTTACTTTGAAGCCAAGATAAAACGTAAATGCGGAATAAAGCATGCCGAGCGAATGCGGAAACCTTACTTCTCGCTCAAGGCGGATATTACGCCCTTCACCAATACCAATTGAGGTGGTCGCCCATTCACCAACACCATCCATAATGACAATAGCAGCATGGTCAAACGGAGATGGATAGTAGGCAGCGGCCGCATGAGAATGATGATGATACCCAAACAAGATATCGTCTTCGGTTACGATTCCACGGTCGAGGTCATTTAAACCATCGATTATCAATTTCTTTTGTAAGAGCTTTTCTTTGACCCAAACCGGAATCGCTTTTGCGAACGATTTAAAGCCCTTTGGCGCATACGTGAGATAAGTCTCAAGCAAACGATCAAAGGTTAGCAGGGGTTTATCGTAAAAGGCGATATAGTNNGATTTCGTCAAAATTGACGTTAGCGGTATCAAGGCAAAACTTCGCGGCATTAACCGGAAAGTCTGCATCATTCTTTTTGCGCGTAAACCGCTCTTCCTGTGCAGCAGCAACGATCTCGCCATCCCGAATTATGGCGGCTGCACTGTCATGATAAAACGCGGAAAGGCCGAGAATAATCATTGTCTTAGAAGATCGCGTAAATGAAAGGTGTTATGGCTGAGCTTTGTGCCGCAACCAATAGGATGCCAAGCGCAAGCAATCCAAGAATCAAGGGCGCCATCCAGAATTTTTTGTAGGCACGCATAAAGCGGAAAAGTTCTTTAATTAAGGAAATCATTCAATGCTCACGTTCAATACATATCTTTAAATGTTGTTTGGTCGAGTTGGCGTGGAGGCGTTGACCAATAGGTATCTTCGGATTTATTTAATTTACGCTTTAATGGGTCACGACCAAAAATGTGCATGACAATGCCGAAAGGCACGATAAATAAAACATAGAATAAGGCCAGAATTAACGTGTTGTTTATGGCCCCAAATTTATGTCCAAATAACGCCCAGATTCGATTAAGAGGCAACAATAAACCTGGAATAATGAGGGCAATGCCTGCGAAACTGCCAGCGACGATAAATGGCCACAGGCTCATGGTTTCTGTCACCCACCAAATGACACCACCAATAATGGTGAAGACAATCGCAAATGTGTACCCGAAGGCCCTGTCTGTTTGGCGCACAACCATTATAAGTCCTCGGCCCCAAGGGCCCATTTGTCACGCCACGTCGCATCAGCACAATAGATGCGATACACCAATTCCATGGTTTTTAATGCATCTTCTACTGAGCCATTGCTTATTGGCACATTTTTGTTGATCGCTTCTGCAAATTCAGCGACTTCAAGTTCCCATGATGGGTCAGTGTTATAGCGCGTCGTCTCCTCCTGCGGAACCCCCATATCGTCTTTGCCGCGGCGGATAATTGTCAGGGTTTCTTCGCCATAACTTTTTGATCCAGAGAGGATTCCCGATAAGACTAAAGAGCCATTACTCAATGTGATATCAAGATGGAACCGGTGCCGCCATGAGGACGCCGAAGAATGAAGCATGGCGACTTTTCCATCAGCGGTCCGCATCAGGGCGTATGCATTGTCTTCAACGTCATGACCCCAAACGCTATTTTCGACAAAACTATGAACGTGCGTAAATTCACCAGAGAAAAGACGCAGTAAATCAACCATATGGATGCCTTGATCAAGCAATACACCGCCGCCAGCAAGCGCGCGCTCAGTGCGCCATGAGGTTTGGTCGAACGTAATGAGTTGTGATTTTCCATATACGCCTCGAAGATTAATTACGGTGCCTAGTTCGCGTGAGCGAATGATCGATAGCGCGTCTTGAACTGAATCATGATAGCGATGATTGAAGCCGTACTTGAGCACCTGATCTTGATGATTTTGGTAACATTCTACAACAGCTTTTATATCAGAAACATCGCGACCAGGCGGTTTTTCGCAGAAAACGTGCAAATTCTTTTCTAGGCCTGCAATCGTGACGGCGGCAGCCATATCGTTGGACATGGCGACAAACAGGATATCCAAAGACTCACCAAGAAGATCCGTATAGATGTCATAAAACCTAACGCCATCATCGAAAATGCCGGTGCCATCAAGTGTTTGATCACAAACCGCAACGACATGCATATCATCTCGTGCATCTATGATGTTGCGGCGACGTTTGCCAACAATCCCGTATCCGGCAATGCCGACTTTAAGCGGAGAGGTCAATTTCGTGGTGTCCGGTAGAGATTAGAAATGTCTTCGTTGGATATTCCAAGGCGCGTTGATTCATCATCGCTATCGACGTCGACCCAATTGCCAGCTTCATCAGATCTATAAAATGCATGCAAAAGCTTTAGTGTTTGCAAGCAATCGTCCTGATCAACGGGGTAAGGTTTGCCCTTTTGAAATTCAGCGACGATATCCCGGTACATCTCAGTATGACCGAAGCCATAAACTGCCCCATGGCCTTCTATGCGCTTGAAGTCTTCGCTGTTTGCTTCGCATGCACTGGGGTCCGGCGTGAAAATTTGTAAATCGTTGACAGCGATCCCGCCAATCTGGGCCATTCCTTCGGAGCACACAAAGGAGATAGAGGCTTCAAAATCATCTGGGCGCGCTGCCGTCGTTGATTCGAGTGTGCCAACAGCACCAGATTTATACGTGAGTGTCGCAACGGTTGTATCTTCAACTTCTATATTTGCACCAAGTGTTCGCATCGTTGCATTCACGCGGTCGACTTCGCCGCCAAGGTGGCGCAAAAGATCGACATGATGAATGGTCTGGTTTGTCAGCGCACCGCCGTCATGTGAAAACGTCCCACGCCAAGGTGCCATATCGTAATAACGTTGTGGTCTGCACCAACGAAGCTTTACAGAAACGGTTCGAATATGTCCGAGCTCGCCGGTTTGAAAAGCTTGCCGAACGCGGGATACCGCTTTGTTATATCGGTTTTGAAAAACGGGGAAGATACGTTTCCCAGAGGCTTCGGCGCATTCAAAAGCAGTTTGTAGCTGGCCAGGCCGCATGAATGTTGGTTTTTCAACGATTGTGTGTTTGCCAAAGTCACCGATGATTTCCAGTGTGTGTTCCAGGTGCATGCCTGATGGTGTAATGATCGCAGCAATGTCGATATCTGGCACGGCATTGAACATTTGCCGATAATCTTGAAATGCAGGTACATCGAACTGTTCACTATATATATTTGCCTTCTCGATGTCTAAATCACAGACCGTGGCAATTGATACGCCTTGCGTTGCAGAGATCGACTGACAGTGATGCCCAGCAATTCGTCCACATCCAATCAGCGCAATTTTTAGATCATTTGTCATTCTGATTTATCTTCAATTTTATGGCTTTGTTGGCTCAAGGGTAGAATGCCATTTTTTCAAATTAGGTGGCGGGAACAACGCTTCAACATTTAAATGATAAGGTTCAGGTAAATCCTTAAGAGCAGCACCAATATCTGCTTCAGATACGGACGTTACTTGCATGCTCTCAGGCAATATATCAAGAGCTACCCCATCTTTGGGGATAAAGCGGAGCGTCGGGATGCCCGCAAGCAACCCCTGTAAGCCCGTTGTCCCTGTGCAATATATTAAAGCCCGAATTGGTGGTAGCGCATCCAGAGTATCCCGTGTCGATGTAAAGTAATCGCTTTCTTCAATCGGATATGGATTAAGAGGATGTGCTTTAACAATAAATTGAAGGTCCCTACTTGCGAAAGGAAGCGTGGCATCCATCATTTGGCGTGCGAACGAGGGATTGTTCGAAAGCGCAAGAAAAACAACACCACTTGTTTCGTAAGTTGGGAGTTGTCCCTGGCCTATTCTATGAGAGCCTAAAATTTCCATACGATTTGTTGGAATGCTTCGTGACGCTAGATCATCGTGATAACATGGACCGTTCAGGAGTATTTTATCTGGTATACTTTGTAATCCATCTGCATTTGCATCGGCTCCTTGATTGAACATATGCCGCCCAACAACAGTATGTTGATAGCCAAGTGTCCTTACATTGAGGCCTCGCGAATGTCGTACAAAGTCACGCTCCCAAGGATGGTTTTCCCAAGGCCAGCATACTGTTTTTGGTTGAACGTCTTGAAGCCAGGATTGATGACAAGTTTGCTGCCACGTTGTCATTGCAGCACTTCCGCCACTCCCTTCGATCGCAGCGGCTCGCTTTACAAGCCATCTATATTTTTGGTCTATCAATGACATGGCTGGGCGCCATTTTTGCCAAGGTATTTGGAGTAAGCTCAAGAATGAACCCCATCCGTGAAGGCTTATCGTTTTTTTATCAGTGGCCAGGTTTAATGCGAGTGACGCCGAGCAATCTGTATGCATGGCGCGGCGCAGATTTGGGAGTTGCTTGAGTAAATCCCCAAAATAAGCATCCCCGCCCTGCGCATTACTATCTGGGTGACCGTAAACGAGAATCCAAGGTCCTCCCTTTTGTGTTAGTCGAGGCATCTGCCGTGTCTTCAGTTTTGCGAGAGTAAGTCTAGCGACGAGCTTCACTCTGGCAAGGTATCCGCGAACCCAAAGGGGTAAAGACTTTCTTAACAGAGATGGCGGCTCACTTGTTTGTATATTTGGAAGGCATGCGAGAGATCGAAAAAGCCATGGGTCGCAACATTGTACGAGTGTTATTTCAGGTTCATCTATGAGCGTCTCTATAATGCGTTGCCACGCAAGCATAATGCCGAAATCGGATGCATATGTACTCATCGTGGGCATGTGTGCGAGTTGAGCACCTGGCTGCTTTTGAAGTGAAAGTGCTATTTTTTTCCAGGTACCGTAAATTTCATTGAATGCTGTTTCTAGCAGTGCCGACGTATTCAGTTTAAGGGAGGCTTCGTCTTCTGCCATATCTGTCGAGCTGATATCTAACTTGCGGTCATATTTAATCTGACTGTCAGCATTTTTTGTCAGAAAAACAGGCATGAACGTCAGTCAGCCTTTTTCATTGCGGTAAGATCAAATTGTTTGATGTTTGGGAGCAACAACAGATTAACGGCGATCTCTGGCGGTTCACCGTGCAATGGCTCAATGCGCATGTATGGGTTGGCGGGCGTGACGGCATGAATGATGAAAATATGGTAATCCGGGAATGTTTCTTTATACCAAGAAAATGACAGGCCGACGGCTTCGAGTCGTTTGGAATGTGCTTCAACGATCATGATGGGCCGGGTTGCTCGAAGTATTTTCAGGCCACCTTCGATGACCATGGGCTCAAATCCTTCAGTATCAATCTTGATAAGATTAACCCGGTCCCGTAACCCCAGATTTTCTGCAATATCATCCAGTCGGACGACAGGAATTTGACGGCTCTGATACCGATCTGGATTGTTGGTCAGATGGACGGATTGGATCATGGAGTTTGTGCCCTCCATACCGGGGTCGCCTTGATTGACCATGATGTCTGCGACACCGCTTTCTTTACCGAGTGCGGCACGAACAAGCGTGACATTTTCTGATCGGTTAAACGCACAATTTGCAGATAAGGTGTCAGCCATTTCTGTGACAGGCTCAAAAGCGACAACGCGACCACTTCCAACCAACTTTGACAATGTAACAGTATGCAGGCCAACGTTCGCACCAATATCCAAAACAACATCACCCGGTGACGTCAGGCGTTTAAACAAGAACGCAATTTCAGGCTCATAAGTTGATCCGTCAAAAGTAAGCCGTGCAGATTCAGGTGACCCTAGGAACAGATAACTATTCGGTGTTGTTATATAGTGACTATCATCCCGCGCAATAACGAGATGTGACACATGAAATGGATTTCGGAGACCGAAGAGTAGCGGGTGGCGTAAAAATGATTTGCCAAACCAGCCTATTAAAGCACCAAGTACAGGATGATCGCATAACTTCAATAAAAAAGTTTTCATGTTTTAGAGCCAATCGCCGCCAGTTAAAGGTATCATCTGGCCGGTAATGAAACTTGCCCAATCAGATAACAGGTATGTCATAAGAGCAGCAGCCTCGTCTACATGACCACCGCGCTTGAGGGGTACCAGCTCGGCACGCTCACGCATTTGTTCGTCACTACGATTGTGCCAGCGTTGATGAAACCCACTTTCAATAAACCCAAATCGCAAGCCATTCACAAGAATGTCTTTTGGTGCACCCTCACGGGCAAGTCCTTGAACCATGCACTCGGTCCCGCGTTTTGCGATTGCGTAAGGGAATGAGACAGGGCTGCCCCCGTGGAGTGCTGACTCGGTGCCTGTTAAAAGTATACGGCCGCTTGTGCCCTGTTCTTCCATATGCTGCATGGCTGCGCGTGCGAGAAAAAATGGTTGATTAAGATTTACATCCACATCACGCTCCCACGTCTCCGCAGGCATTTCTTTCCAGTGTTCACTGAAGTGGAGTCCACCAGACAGAACGACCAACCCATCAATACCGCCAGCAATTTTTACAAAATCACGAATGGCATCTGTGCAGTCAGCCTCTGCTTCAAAAGCGTTTACGATTGGGATGACGCGTGGGTCATTACTTACAAATTTTTGGCTGCCACCATGGACGCCAATTTTACAATCACTGCCTTCCATGAGCATTTTTACTAGGGCTCGTCCAAGGCCACCGGTACCGCCTGTGACAAGAATGCGCATGCCGTCACGCACATGAGGTATCCAGTCGGGACGATTGAATGCATTCATCTATCTTGTCCTTATGTTATTTAG
>DGOK01000103.1 GCA_002389385.1 Rhodospirillaceae bacterium UBA4468
CCGGCGCTTGCAATACCGCAAATACGCCGCTTAGTACTGTCAACCAGATGAGCCAGATCCTCTCTTAGATTAGGCCGCTACGTGTTCCAATTTATATGACGACGGACAATCTAATCACTGTAAGCATTTTCTTTACCCAAGTTGTTTCCCTCACAGCCAATTCCTCTTAACATCTGTAAAATTTTTATTCGTTTTGCGCAATCAACATATGGTTCGCCAACTAGCTTCCGTTAGCCGATATCTTGGGATCGGTTCACTGGCACTATAAATTTGCACAAATTTCTATGGGGTCATTGCAGTTCTCAGCATACTCCCCCCTCCCCCCCCAAGCTTACTTTTAAACCAGCACCGAATGGGGTATAATAATACCGTCATAAATCCCTGTCTTGGAACCTCATGCGATGCCCAAAGCAACCGTGCTTTTGAGAAATCAGGAAAAGAATTGCTGAAATAATGGTGGAGCCGATCTATGTCTGATTTAATTTTTCCCGACAATAAAGAGATGGCAAATCCAAAAGGTGCAGGGCGCAAGCCATATTCCGCCAATCAAAAGGATCGTGATATCATCATGATGATGACGGCTAGTGGCATTCCGCAGGTTAATATTGGGCGGTGTATCGGCATCGACGTAGAAACGATGAAGAAATACTATAAGACTGAGATGGAGTGCAGTGCAGACATGGCAAATGCCAAAGTCGCGCAATCTCTGTTCTATCAAGCCATCAACGGAAACATCACAGCGGCGATATGGTGGACAAAGTCTCGTATAGGCTGGAAAGAAGCCCGTGATCAGATTGTTAGCGTGACTAATGGCGACGATCTAGTGAAGTGCATCAATGCTGGGCGCGATCGGGTGGAGAAGATGAGGGCGGTTAGTTGCGAATGAATCACATGCCCCGCAGTGAGACTACGTATCGTTCCGATTTATCAAGAAAGCGGACATCGACTTCCGCTTGGCTCGCTCAAAGCTGACATTATACACGAGTGCTGATATAGCAGGCTTTGTGCCACAAGCGGTTGTGTAGAACATTAATTCGTATCTGCCGGACGTCTTTTTTCTGCGGCTTCTGAACTTACATACATATATTCAATTGTTTGATAGTCTCGATAGAGGGTTTTCAAATGTAATTGGGGTTGATTTGGGCAAGGGATATCATTTCCAAGAAAACGAATTGTCGAAGTTGGGAGTACGATCTCTTCGGCCAACCCGTACCATCCACTTTCTGTTATGGGCAGAGCTCCCTTTTTGGTGCACCTTTCAACCACGGTCTGCCCAAAACTTAAAGCGCGCCGGTAGGCGACAAGATCGAGTCTGATTTCGCCGCGCATTCGGTTCCGCTCCCATCGCAAGGGCCAGCCCAAAGGCCGATCATAAGAGATACCAATTAAGCCCTTTTTTTCGAAAACATCGACGTAATATCCATCTTTTTTTCCGCGATCGGAAAGTACCTTAGCAATTGAGGACCAGGTTGATTTGTCATCAATTAAAAATGAGATATCAACATCATCTTCCCATGCCAGCAAATTCCCATTATCCCGCACGGCCCCTAGCAGGCTTCCGCCTTCCAACCAGTGGTCAACCTTCATGTCTTTGAGGCAAGAAGAGACATAGTAAGCCAAGTCTTTCATATGCTCTCGACAGCAGGGCGCGGTATTGAGGCCGAGCTTGTTGGTGTACAGATTAAAGGGGCAGGGAGGCGTGTTTTTGTTGCATCCATTCCACTGAATGCCATCAGCCGAAAATGCCAGTTCCGAGATGCCATGAAGTTTAGAGAACGTTTGAATATTGCCTTTTGCCTGTGCGTTGAGGACCAGTGTGTCATGCTTTTCAAGGGAATAGGACCGCCGTTTGTCCGTCCACCTGTGGCGAAAATACCATGACAATTCAACAGCAATGGCAGCCGCAAGAACACCATGAATTCTGGCCTCTGGAAACGCATATGCACCGATAACAGCAGGCAGCAGCATCCATAGCCCTGCTGAAACACCGTAGTTTGCTAGAAACTCAACGACGCGGCGGGAGCCCGGATTAAAATCTATGGCAGGAGAAGCGATAATGCCAAACAGTACGAGAATGAACCCACTCAAAAAGAGCATTGAGCTAAAGTCTGGACCGACGCTCGATTTGATTGATGATATCGATACGAACGCCACTGTAATGATAGCTAGCATTACAGTTACAAATGTTGAGGAAGCACTCGGAAGAATCCAATTTCGGGGATACTTTAAGAGGTTCAAGAACGATGCATAGGTGAGTAGATAAAGAAGGCTTCCGATCAATGCGTTGAATGGCTGGCTAAGCATCAGGCTGTTGAAGGTATTCATGGTGCTTGTAGCGCAATATGTTCCATGCCGGGAATAGTCACAGTTTTCGCAGCGCTCTTTACCTTTGATGCTAAAATAAGTGGGAGGATGATCGTATTTGCACGTTCAATATCAGCGGCAAAATCGATCTCGATCCAGGGCATATTAGTGACCTCTTCAAAAGCGAAAGTATTGCGAGGCGACGTCAACAGAACATCTCGGATTGCTTCCTCATAAGGCTCCATGCGCCGGCCTTGACGCAAATAATGCTCGGTCTGGATAGCTACCATTTTGGCAACCTCAGCAGACAGTTTGAAAAAGCCAACTGATTCTCCGCAGAAGTCATACTCGGCACTCAACCATTTTCGAAACTCGATAATCTCTCCGTCTCGGACGCATAATTTTACGGGCTCATCACCAGGGTCGAATGCACGATCAAGAAGGAAGCAGTTCTCGTGGCGTGAGTGAATAAGGCGCTCCAGCATAACTTGGCCATAGAGAACATCGGCGTCCATAAGCAGGACCGGCTCACCGCAGTCCAATTCGTCACGCAATGCCCATAAGGTTACGATGTTGCCTTCTTCATAGTCCTCATTGAATACGGTTCGCACATAATCCTGAGCATCTAGAGCGGCGATCTCGTCTTCGATATCCTGATGGTGATAGCCAACTCCTAAAACCAATTCGTCGATGCCAAGTCGGCGAAAATTTTCGACATGATACTGCAACAGTGATTTTCCACCAAAGCGCAGCAAAACCTTTGCTGGATATTTGGTGGGCGCAAAGCCAAGCCGCGCGCCGATCCCAGCCGCTAACATAACTACCTTCATATGTGTAACTCCAAAGCTATACCCACCAAAAATAGCGGCAAGCGCGTATCGGGTGCTCAACAAAAGGCACCGACGAAACGGTCGTTGTGACAAGATGAACGCGATTTAATATAGTAACGCAGGCACGAATAAGAACCATGGTCGTTTGAAGAAAGCCAAAAGACCATTTAGAAGAATGACGTGCGCAAATAATATAAAAGCAAAAGTATAGTAACTGAATAAGCCCTGTTTAGCTAACTGTCATTTAAGGAATGTGCCTGAGTTGATGATAAGCGTGACCGTTTGTTCGATTTCCCAGCAGTTACATTTACATCACCGAAGTTGTTTCCGCTAATATCTCCCATTGCAACAAACAAACTTGCCATGCCATGTGAAAGCAACTTACGTATTCATACGCTATGACGATCCCTGCCAATGCATCGTATGGGGAGCATTCTGTGAGATTAAGGAGACTAAAGTTAGATGTCAGTATTACTCAATGAGAGCGCTAAGGGTGTCTATGTCATCGCTAGCACGCCGTTTCTTGAAAACGGAGAGGTCGATTTTGCCTCCATCGATAAGCTCGTTGAGTTTTATGTGGAGGAGGGCGCGCACGGATTGACCGTACTCGGGATCATGGGTGAAGCACAAAAGCTTACCGAACAGGAGAAGTCAGCCGTATTAGAGCGCTATATTAAGCGCGTCGCAGGTCGACTACCTATTATCGTCGGCGCCAGCAATCCAGGCATTGATAACATCGTAAACGGGGC
Organism: Rhodospirillaceae bacterium UBA4468; assembly: GCA_002389385.1. Lineage (GTDB taxonomy): Bacteria > Pseudomonadota > Alphaproteobacteria > Rhodospirillales > Casp-alpha2 > UBA4479. The sequence goes on from DGOK01000103.1 coordinate 3,884, forward strand.
CAAATCATACATGGATAACGGTGCCGCCGGGGTTATGATTTCTGGTATCCCGGGCCTAAACACCGATGAAAAGGTGCGAAGTTATTTCGATCACATATTGCTCAGTCTGGATGGTACAGCACCGGTCTGTATACAGGACTATCCTCAAACGACAGGGGCGACATACTCTGTCCAAAGCATTAATCAACTGATCAACGATCATCCTGGCATTGTCATGTTTAAACATGAAGACGCGCCAGGACACCAAAAACTCACACGTATTCGTATGGCACCTGAAACAGACAATATACGCCGGGTCAGCATTCTTGTCGGTAATGGTGGCCTATATATACCACAAGAACTTGCGCGTAGCGCAGACGGCATTACGACAGGTCTCGCATTTCCCAGCATGTTGGTTGAGGTTTATGAGAAATTCGCTAACGGTGACACTACTGGTGGTGAAGATCTTTACGATACTTATTTACCATTTATACGGCATGAGCAGCAGCTTGGTATCGGGTTAGCAATACGTAAGGAAGTTCTTCGCCGTCGTGGTGTGATTAACTTTGCTACCGTCCGTGCCCCTGGGCCAAAATTAAACGATGTCGACATGAATGAATTAACAGGTTTGATCGATAGATTGAAATCAAAGCTTACAATTATCGATCGGTCCGCGCCGAGCGGGCTTTAAATTGTGACAATAGATCACGACTTCATTTTTCATTTACCCTGGAGGCAGCCGATCTAAAAGATCAAAAACAGTCTCTGATGGGCGACAAAATTTGATGCCTTTGGGTGTCACGACAAAGGGCCGGTTGACCAAAATGGGATGTTCCAACATTACATCTAATAGGGCTTCGTCGGTGACGCCCATATCTAGAAGGCCAAGCTCCACAGCAGGAGATTTAGTTTCTCTAAGGGCCATGCGTGGCCTCAAACTAGCGCCTGCAAATAGTGCTAGCAATTGAGGGCGAATGCCGCCGGTACGAGAAAGTAACGGATATATCGAAGAAGAATCTCGATCAAACCCGCGACCAATAGAACTCATAGCCTCGCTACTCTTCCAGCGATCCCATATCTCAGACTTCTGTTCACTCGTAAAATAGATCCGACGTCTGTAACTCATAACAATACTCGACCCTTCTATTAAAAATTAAAATGTTGCATCGACCTATTGAGATGGCAGTAAAAAAACAGTCCCTAATGGCAACCTGCATCTCAACGATGGTCAACGCTTCGATCTACTATTCACGGACGTGGTCCTGTCGGGCGTCATGAACGGCGTTGAGATAGCCGAACAAGCCAAACAGTTGCAACTAAACATCAAGGTTATCTACACCACGGGATATGCGGAGAACTCAGTCGTTCATAATGGAAAGTTGGACCCAGGCGTAACGCTAGTTAGCAAACCGTACCGCCGTGCTGAGTTGTTGTAAAAAGTTCGCCAAATACTCGATCAGAAGGACGATTGAACCTCTCGATATGAATTGATTAAAGTCCGATGTGGGTCATTAAGGGACCTTTGTGCTACTGCGGAAGAATGTCTGCTGACAGATTATAACCAGACGCGATGGCGTGCCAGTTATGGGCAGCCGAACGGCGAGGTGTTTTTCTATTGGCAGTCAGGTTCAGTCGTAAACTTGGCACCGGAGTCCACCAAGGCATACCCCGCAAGGAAACTCCAACCGATTAACAGGCGATGGTCAAATCCGTTGCGGTTCACGAGACTAATATTCACCGACCGCTTGAGCGCGCCGAGACACATCTCAAACAACA
>DGOK01000050.1 GCA_002389385.1 Rhodospirillaceae bacterium UBA4468
AAAGACCAATAGACAGCGATCACTGCGACCGCCAACATCACAAGGTCTCCGAAAATATAAACCAGCGCCTTCGCGCGTGCTGATAAGTAATGCATTAACACGTCGATCCGAATATGCGCACGCTCGCGTACGGCTGACGCCGCACCAATCCATGCAAGATATATAAATGAATACCGCACCAATTCTTCGCCCCAGATCGACGAGTATGAAAAGATTTCTCGCCTGAGGACTTCAATAAACATCGTTGTGACAAGGAGTACGTAGAAAAACAACAACGCCCAACGCTCAGCGTTTTGATTAAGACTGGAAATAAATTGAGACATAAGCTAGCTCACTTCACCCTAAGGCATCTTCGACGGAAGATAGAGAGCGTCCACAGAAAATACTTATTTGAAACGGCTCTAAAAGCTTGATGCCGTCAGCAATGAATGACTGACGGCATCTGCTATTTAAGCATCATGAACGTAATAGCGGCTTGGCGTATTAACGCCTTCTTCAAGTTTCTTGAAGGCATCCATGGAACCGGCCAATTCGACCTTAAACTCATCCCATTCTTTGCGCTGATAACCGCCAGCAGCTTTCCATTCGCCTAGCTGACTTTCAGATAGAGAATGGAATTCAACGCCGGATTTACGTAGCTCAGCCATTGCATAGGTTCGAGCTGATGGAACTTTTGCGAGGTTTTGGTGTCCAGTGATTTCAGACGCAATCTCGATACCTTCCTGGACATCTTTCGGTAGCGAATTAAACCATTTCAGATTACAGGAAAATACCTGGCTGTCTGGAACGGCTTGCGTAAATGTAACGTGGCTCAAAATATCCTTAAAGCCGAACACAAAGAGTGCGCCAACAGATGGATCAAGTGCATCTGCAACGCCCTGCTTAATAGCTGAAGGTGTTTCACCCCAAGCAACAGGCGTCGGGTTTGCCCCAACCATCTTATAGTATTGCTGGAGCATCTTCGATCCAGGAACGCGGAACTTCACGCCAGACAAATCACTTGGCGTAATAACGGCGCCAGCGCCACCTTTACGAACCGCAACAACACGCGGATCGATAACGATATAGAACAACGCTTTGAAGCCCTTGGCTGCAACCTTTGTCTCAACGTCTTGCTTCCATGCATCAGAGTGCACAAGGTTTACGAACCTTTGGTTTGATCCACAAAAATATGGCAAGTTGATGAGATCTGCTGCAGGCGCAAATGCAGCGAAGTTTGATAAAGAATGCTGAGCAGCCGGAATAGTGCCGCCTTGAACTTTCTGAACCAATGCACCGCCAGCACCTAGCTGACCACCTGGGGCAAGTTTGACATAAACCTTGCCGTTGGTTGCATTTTGGATGTTCTCTTTCAGGTCCAATTGAAGAATTGGATAGCTCCGCGAAGCACCAAGAACATAAGCCGTTGCAATCGTCATCGTGTGATCGGCAGCAGCACTCCGGTCTTTTTCTTCTTTCGCCGTTTGGGCAGCAGCCTCATCAGACCACAACGTGCCCGCAGCACCGGCAACAATGGCTGCCGTGAATGCGCCTTTACTTGATAGTTTTAAAAAATTCCGTCGTTCTGCGGATTGTAATTGATTTTTCAAACTCTTTTCCTCCCGATTTATTGTTTTTAAGAGATCTAGCCTTTGGCTTCAGCCTCTCGTTTTAGGATCGCGATGACGAAGAATAGTGTTGATACGACAAGTACCAGCATTTCAGGAATATCCCCTATGAGAGGGCTGCTCACTGCCCCTAGAAAGACGTTCAGGAAGTATGCTGCGAACATAATCACTGCTATTCCCATGGCCATAATCTTATCCTTTTGCTATTTGCTCCACATGAGCTGAAGCATANNTTTCTATAAATCATCATATAATTTACTTCTCGCGTGATTTTATCTTGGCGCTGCTTTAACACCATTCAGTATGATCAAACATAAACAGCACTGGAGAGTGCTTTGAAAAACAGCTCTGTGCCTACATTAGAAGACGTGGCGGGGCGCGCTGGCGTATCAACCGCCACGGTTTCAAGATGCATGAATTCGCCAGATCGTGTTCAAAAAAATACCCGAGACCGAGTAATGGCTGCGGTTCGCGAGTTGGGTTACTTCCCAAACTTCGGTGCGCGTGCCCTGATGGCAAAACATACCAACACGATCGGCGTGATCATTCCAACAATGGAGAATGCGGTTTTTGCACGCGGTATACAAGCCTTCCAGGAAGCCCTCCGCGAGAAGGGCGTCGCATTATTCATTGCCAGTTTTTCCTATCAAGAATCTTTAGAAGCCGAGCAAATTCGTACGTTAACGGCCAGAGGGGCCGATGGGCTGCTTTTGATTGGCCATCACCGCAGCGAGGATTTATATCAGTTCTTAGCCAACCGCGACGTCCCTGTGCTGTGCGCCTGGGTTTACGATGCGGCGGAGCCGCGACTTTCTATTGGGTTTAATAACAGAGAAGCGATGAAAGGTTTGGCCGAGGCCGTCCTTGAAAAAGGACATCAATCAATTGGTGTCATTTCCGCAGATCAACAATCAAATGATCGCGCACGCGAACGAGTTTCTGGTATTCGCGACGCCATTCAGGATGCCGGATTATCACCTGACGCACTCCAACTCATTGAAACACCCTACGGCATCGAAAATGGGGCGGTGGCTTTTCAAGATTTTATGAGCAGACCAAATGCACCCACTGTCATTATGTGTGGCAATGATGTTTTGGCGACAGGTGCACTTCATGGTGCCAAGAAAATGGGGCTCCGTGTTCCGGATGATATATCCATAACGGGTTTTGACGATATTGAGCTGGCATCCATTGCTGACCCAGGACTCACCACGGTCCATGTGCCACACCGGGAGATGGGAAAACGAGCCGCACAAATGCTCATTGATATGGTCAACGGCACACCGCCATCAGAAAGCGTCGAGCTAAAGACTTGGCGGTGTCTTCGTGGGTCCTTGGGGCCAGTGTCGTCAACACGCGTTGACGATTAGAGCGAATTCAAGGTTTTATTTCGCCAAAAATCACGAAGAAGCGTATTAAAAACTCTGGCTTTTCGAGATGCACAGCATGCGCACACCCAGGCACGACCGCGAGATTTGAATTCAGTATCTGCTGCCATAATTGTTCAGCCTGACTCCACGGGTACGTGCGATCACCATCCCCCCAAAGAACTAGCGTGCGTGATTTTATCGCTGCCAAGGCGTCCACTCCTGACCATGTTTCCATTGCCGTTAGCCCAGCCCCAGTTTCAAAGTTAAGGCTGATTAGGTCCTCATATAGACAGACAAACCTATTAGATCTATTAGGTTCTACTTACGAGGGGCCAAAGACCTTAACCTGAGATATACAATAGTTGTCATAAGCGCTCTCCTATCTGTTCGCTGCTTAGCCAGCACCATCAACTACTGTTTGACGTCAGCGCCTATGGAACAGATTAGCGTGATTGCATAAGAGAGGATTTCTGGTTCATCGTAATGACCCGAAGGGGAATGAAGATGAGACAGAAATCGCAGACACGACAGACGGG
>DGOK01000094.1 GCA_002389385.1 Rhodospirillaceae bacterium UBA4468
AATTCGGGATCAATTGTTGACCGGACGCCTGAATAAAGTATGTCATGTCTGCCTTTCAAGCCGAGACAAAGAGAATTTTGCCACGGCGACTGAAACTGCAGATATGGAAGCAAACCAGGAATAGCTCGCGCTTAGGAGATTTGAAATGGGTGCATACACTGAAGAAATCATCAGCGTCATCAATGATACTTGTGGCGATGGGACCTGTGACGCATCAAAAACCGAGACTCCCCTTGTAGAAATTGGACTCGACTCACTGGACTATGTGACTGTCGTCATGGCCCTGGAAGACAAGTATGAGCTAGAAATTCCCCAAACGTCGGACCAAAACCTTTGGTCAATCGACGATTTGGATAAATTCTTAGCAGGTAAGCTTAGTTAACAACTTCGCTTGTATAATCCTGCTGTCGCTTCTGGATTATCGGATCAAATGCCCTAGGATCATGTCTCATGTCGAAGTCAGCCATCGACACATTACTCACACGAATGCAGGAGTTTGCTGAACGCCCAGCGATGCATTGGCGTGGCCAGGAAATCAGCTATAGCGATTTAATTCAACGTATCGACGGCTGGCATCGCGAGCTCAAAGGGAAGTCCCTTGAAAAAGGCGCTATCATTGTAGTCCATGGAGATTATTCCCCGACCACATGCAGTCTGATTTTTGCTTTGGCGAGGTCTCAGGCCATCGTCCATTTGATTACCCCCGCAAACACCAGTGAATTTGAAAGCCAAGTTTCCGAGAGCGGTGCAGATCATATTATCCGTATAGATGAAGATGATAACTGGGACTATGGCACATTGGACACCCCTGCCCCGCCAGAGCTAATCCAAAATTTCGTATCCGAGCAACAAAGTGGGCTTATTTTGTTTACCTCTGGCTCGACCGGCAAAGCCAAAGGAATCTTGCATGACATGGATCGTGTCATGCAGAAGTTCGTACTTGAACGCCAATCCTGGCGCACCGTGCTATTTCTAGTGCTTGATCATTTTGGCGGCTTCAACACTTTACTCAGCGTCTTCGCATATGGCGGCCTCGCTATTTGCATTAAGAGCCGGTCCGTCGAGGAAGTCTGCCAAGCGATCGAGAACTCAAGTGCCGATTTGCTACCAACGACGCCGACATTTCTGAACTTTCTGCTCGGCTCTAAAATTATCCAAACTTCGGATCTGTCCAGTATCAAGCGCATCAGCTATGGCACAGAAATGATGCTTGAAGGCACTCTCGCCCGATTGAACCGACGCTTCCCCAATGCCACCATCGTTAACACGTACGGCTTATCAGAACTCGGTGTGCTGAGAACAAAATCGAAATCCAGTTCATCCCCATGGGTAAAAATCGGCGGACAGGGCTTTGAGACTAAAATCATCGACGATATTCTTTGGGTGCGCTCAACATCTCGGATGGTCGGGTATTTCAACGCCCCCAGTCAATTCGACGAAGACGGTTGGATGAGCACCGGAGACCGTGTCGAGGTTGACGGAGAATACGTCCGCTTCTTAGGCCGACGCACAGATATCATCAACGTTGGCGGCCAAAAAGTTTCTTCACATGAAGTCGAAGAGGTCATCTTCAACGATGAGAACGTCCTTGAAGTCTCAGCCTATGGCGTTGCTAATGAGCTGTTGGGCGAAGTCATCGTTGCTGAAATTTCATTAAAGCAGCCCGAAGATAAAGGTGTCGCGACAAAACGCATAAAGACGCTTTGCAAAGAGAAGCTGAGCCGTTTGAAAATCCCGGCTCGCTTTAAGATCGTCGACCCCAAAGACCAGCATAACTTACGATTTAAAAAAATTCGCCCGACTTCGGGCTAATACGACATTTGAAGGAAAGTTAACCGTGCCACGCCAGCCTTATACATATGCCGAGACCCTTGAGGCCTATAAAGCCATTGGCGTCTCTAAAGGACGGACGGTCGTAGTTCATTCTGACCTTACCCATCTCCGCGCCTATACCGAGCCTGGCAAAGATGCCCTGCTTGAAGCCCATTACAATGCCCTGCTTGAATTACTGGGCGCCGACGGCACGCTTTGCGTTCATACTGGCGATCAAAGTCTTTGCAATACGGACCGGGTGTTCAATCTCGACACCTCGCCCAGCTATCAAATGGGCATGTTCTCTGAGCATGTGCGTTTGAAGGATGTGTCCCTTCGAAGCTTCCACCCATTTATCAATTACTCAGCCGTCGGCAAAGATGCCTGCGCCATCACCGAGAATGTATCCCGTCATGTCTGGGGTGCAGAAACGCCGAAAGCGCGCCTGATTGATAGCGATGCCATTTGCGTCAGTGTTGGCAGTCACCCTCGCCTAACCTGTAGCACCATACATCACGTTGAGATGGTTATGGGCGTACCTTACCGATATACAAAAGAGTTTTTACAGCCCGTTGAGCGGGCAGGAAAAGTAACGGTTGAGCCGTTCTATTCGTTTGTCTGCTATATGGCATGTGAAATTGATCGCAACAAAAATCAGAAGATTTTTGGCACGTTCCAAGAAGGCTATGACGTCCGTGAAGCGGCTTTGGGCCGTGGCTCAGTCTTTGGTTACTCGGTGCGCGACTTTTATAAAAGTGCCACTGCAAGTTTACGTGATAATATCTTTGAATGGCTCAATCAACCACCTGAGACAAGGCCCTACAGATCATGATTTTGGTTCTGACCGACGCGAGGATAAAATAAATGAGCACACAAAACATAAACGATAAACTCGTTATGGTCAGTGGAGGAAGCCGGGGGCTTGGCTTGAGTATTTGCGAATACTTGCTGGGTTGCGGCTACGACGTCGTGTCATTCAGCCGCAAAAAGACTGCTGAAACGACACAGCTCAAATCAACTCATGGCGATCAGTATAATTTTTTTGAGGCTGATATGTCGGATCAGGATGCATTGCAATCTCTGACCCAGCGCGTTGAAAAAGACATCGCGCCCATCTATGGCCTTGTTAACAATGCCGGCATTACCAATGAAGCGCTATTTGCGCGCCAGGATGAAGCCGCCATTCAAAACATCATTAATGTTAATGTTATGGGCTGCCTGTGGCTGACGCGTGCCGCCCTTCGCGGGATGCTCCGCAGATCAAGCGGCCGGGTCGTAAATATCTCATCCATTGTTGGCGTCCGCGGATACAAAGGTGTGGTTGCGTATTCTGCAAGCAAGGGTGCCGTTGATGCGATGACCCGCAGCCTCGCCCACGAAGTGGGGCCAAGAAACATCACCGTAAATTCCTTAGCGCCAGGTTACATGGAAACGGAACTGGTCGGACACTTGAACGAACGCCAGCTCAAATCAATCGCTAAAAAGACCCCGCTACAGCGATTGGGCCAAACCAATGATGTGGCCTCTGTTGCAGCCTTTTTCCTATCCGGTGATGCGGCTTTCGTAACGGGACAACATCTCGTAGTAGATGGCGGCTTAACCTGTTAAATCAATGCATACGTATCAACCAACACTGACATTTAAAGGCGGCCGCACTTACGTTCACGGCACAACGATCTATGAACAGATAATATTAGGGGCAACAAGTCTTGGTCTAGGAAACGTGGATGGTAAGCTGCGCATCAATTTGCGTGGCCAACTCCATCATCAGGCAGAATTCATATATGCGGACCCATCGGAAAAAAGTAGTAAACCAGATACCGCCGTCACTGATTTTGATTTGACGGTCTCAGGCAAACCGATGACAGGATGGGTTCAAGCGACAGTTCCGCCCGTTGATACAAATAAGACTTATAACGAAAACCTTATACGCCAACATGCAGCCATCGATGGTCAGACGATTACATTTAATGGCCAGACTGATTTTCAGCCCATCGAAGTTTCCACATCTATGGCGGTGCAGCTTCATCAGGCTTTATATCCACCACAAGGCAATCAAAAATGGCTGTTGGCACGGGTCACGCTTGAGCAACCGTTCGCGCCTTCTAAGACACAATCCATGCAGTTGGAACTAAAACGCATTATCGGCAACAAATTCACAGAAACAAACATTATCACGCAGGGTAAAAAGTGCGGACAGTTCCATTTTCTGCTCGGTGATGTATAGGCGCCTTTAATATTGCTCTGTAATATCTTCAATAAGACCGACGCCAAGGAAACTTTCTACAGCGTCATCGTAGGCTTCGATGGGTAAAGCTGACCCATCGGCAATGGCCAGCAGGTCTTTTTCACCGTCGGCATCAATCATCAACTGATAGAACGCAAGCCCGCCAAACGTAGATTTGGTCGCTGTTGTCCCCTTACCCAAACCGTGCTGATACGGATATACGCCGTGCTTGGACATAAACGGTGTCCCAGTGAACGTTGCCTTGTACGTGCGGGTACGCTCGATCGCTTGCATTGCATCCCAGCTGATTTCCAGCATTTGTGAGAGATTTTCTGCACTTACCGTCGTCAAATCGTCTGCTGAGCTGTGATACTCAGGATAGCCAATCTGTTTTTTACCAGGGATTTCAGGGGTAATGTGCCCACCTCTAATCGGGTGACCAAACGGCACGCGGATACCAATGGCGTTAAAATGAGCCTGATCACTGCCATTACAAACCCCATCATACTCAAGCACATCATATGGCAATCCACTGTTTCTAAGTGCATGCTCAAATGCCCGGTCAACGAGAGCGTCACCGTTGTAACTTTTGACATAACGGATCGGCGCGTCATCGCCACAGATCGCGATTTCATAGCCACCAACAATTTTATCCAGATTATCTTTGTTCTTATCAATCCATGTCAGCGCACCAATGGTTTCTGGCCAGATACAAAGACGATATGAATAATGCCGATCCTTCATCTTGCTTAAGCGTCGAAAAAGCTCTGTCGCTACGGACACCCCACTTAGATTATCGTTAGCACCGTATGGATGGCACAGATATGTGCAGACCATGATTTCTTTGTCACTCTTTCCCGGAAGATACACTTCGCCAACGCGCAGCGCACCGTCGTTCAAGTTCGTGTCGATGTGCACTTTGTAAGTGCCAGGCTTCCAATTCTTTACCTGCGTCTCTGACGCACATAGCCCCCAGTCATATTTGTAATAAGACTGGCGCAGCGGGATCGCATCAGGAAGATCAGGGTGCGTCGACACACGTTCCAGTAATTCTTCCAGCGAAAGCTCACCATCGAATGAACCGCTATAAATATGCACATGATAAGGATGATCTGCGAAATCGATGACACGATTACCATCTGGTCCCTCAACCCAAGCTTCATTCACAGAAAATTCTGGTGGAATAACCCATTCACCGACGTTACTACCTGTTGGAAATTCATTAATTTTAAAATCCAGGTATTTCTGTAGATACTCAAGTGATGATAAAAAATCTGGCCCGCACAGTGCCCGATATCTCGGAAAAAGCTCTTCAACAATTTTCCAGATTGTTTCCCGACTATCTTTCATCGCGTTAGATGTCAGTGTCTGACCGATATAAACCATTATAACCCCTTAATAATCAAAACTTTGAAAACGTGCACTGCACCAAAAATCGAAAGTGATATAATTGTAAAAAGGATTAGTAAATATATTCCCAAGATTTTTTGGCAAAGATTAATATGATCCTCATATTTTGCCAATTAACCTCACACACGATTAAACTGTTCCTGAAACATCACTTCAAGAGGTTACACCGTGCAGGCAAATTCTTCATTTTATGGCGACGAGGTTTTTATTATCGCTGAGGTTGGCAATAACCACGAGGGAGATTTCACCCTCGCTCAGGATATGGTGGGACTGGCTGCCGAAGCTGGCGTTGATGCCGTTAAGTTTCAGACTATCATCCCCGAGTTACTTGTGAACCGAAGCGATGAGCCACGGTTCTCGACATTGAAAAAATTCCAACTCAGTTATGATCAGTTCGAAACGTTGGCCAAGCAGGCTCATGATGTCGGCATTAAATTTTTATCAACGCCCTTCGATATTGAGAGTGCGGCATTCTTGGGTACAATTGCGGATGGTCTTAAAATCGCTTCGAGCGACAATATATTTTATGCCTTGATTGATGCTGCTGCGCGCACGGGCAAGCCCTTGATCATCTCAACAGGCCTAGCCGATGAGGACGATGTTCGGCTTGCTGTCCAATGTGTAGAAACGGCATGGCGTGGGCGTATTCCTCTTGAGCAACTAGGGTTACTGCATTGTGTGAGCAATTACCCGACGACAGCGAATAACGCCAACATCGGCGCGATTGCATCGCTTAAAGCTGAGTTCCCCGCACAAACCATTGGTTACTCAGATCACACCATCGGCATTGAAGCCGCGCGTCTTGCAGTTGGCGTTGGCGCTAAAATTATTGAAAAGCATTTCACCATTGCCAATGACCATTCGGATTACCGCGACCATCAATTGTCTGCTGACCCCGCCACAATGAACCAATTGGTTTGTGAAATTCGCATGGCCAGTGAGTTGATGGGAAGTGGCGCCATTGAACTTTCGGACTGCGAAGTCGATATGGCATCAGCTGTTCGGCGTTCCATCGTAGCGGCTGAAAATTTAAGCGCTGGCACTACGGTGACAGAAAAAGACCTGAATTGGACCCGACCCGCTGGCGGCATGGCACCGGGTGAGGAACGTGACATTATAGGCAAGCGCCTTAAATCCGCCTTGTCACAAGGCGATGCTTTCACACCCGAAATATTGGAATAGAGTTCCAGCATGTGTGGTATCGCAGGTGCATTTGGCCCATCACCACTGACGCAACAAGGCGTGTCAAAAGCACTTGCCAGCATGAAGCAACGCGGCCCCGACGCACAGGGATGCA
>DGOK01000148.1 GCA_002389385.1 Rhodospirillaceae bacterium UBA4468
TCGCACAGGTGTCGGTGCTTTACCACCTAGAAGCGGTAAGAAGGTCCCTTCCCCCGGCTCGTCTAAAATAACTAAACCTTGTGGGGTGATAATTTCCACAGCACCTTCGCGGATTTGAAATCCATAATGTGGATTCCCTGGTGCCATACCAATAGTAAGTTCACCACCAACAACACGTGTTCCACGGATACCAATTGTTGCCACGGGCGTATTCAGTGCAACATTTGTGCGTACTGATTTACCAATCTTACCAGAAACGTAACTGAACACACCTGAGACAAACTTAATCGCTTGTTTCCCGCTTTCAGGCGTACGACCCGCAAGCTCATAAACCATTTCATCGATGAGAATCTGAGCATTCTCACCAACGGTAAGCGTTGATTCATCTAAAAACCGAATACGCAACCTAGCGTTCGAGCCCGTCGTAATTGTGTCGCTGGAGCGTATTTCACTGCCCTCACTTTACGTTGTCTTACCATTTCTTTCAGCAGCAATGCTGCCCCGAAACTTTTCAACAGATCCAGCAGAGGTTTCTGCGAATGCAAGCAGATTGGCAAGTAAGATTGCTAGCATAGAAACGAGGGCTAAAGAAAAACGACGAAGCATTGATTATTCTCCTGGGTGATACGAAATAAACTTCATTCATTTTTAGCTATAAATCTACAAATAGATACATATCGTAACGCAAAATCTCAAAACCTGCTGTAAACTCAATAAACTATACATGCGATTCAAGCGAGAAGACCTGATGTGTACAATGTGATAAGACGAATGAGCTTATATCGACTTTTTAAAGGAAAAAGATGTGACGTCCAAAATTGATTTTAATCCCGATGAATGGAAAGTTATCGCGTCTGTACCGAAGTAAGGTTTCTTCGTACTTGGCAGTTCAATTAGTAAAAAAGAAGATTTTTTCTACGTCAGTTACAAAGCGCCCTAAAAATGTAGCTGACTATCAGCAGTCTTAGCGCCAGTTAATTTGGCGATTCAAAATCAATCTTCGTCATCATCAAATATTTTAGTTAGGCCAACTGTGCCGCGCTTATCTGTATTATCCAGATTAGTACCACGCAAATCAGCACCCGTAAAAATAGCACCTGTCATCAGCGAGCCGCGAAAATCTGCATCCCGCAAATTAGCTTCGGTAAAATCGCAATTTGTGAAATCTGCGTTCCTGCAGTTCGACCCATTTAACAACGCACCACGCAACTCTGCATTATCCAGGTTCGACCGCCATTCCCCGCCCCCGGCGCGCGATGAAATCATCACATCACTCAGGTCTACTGCGACAAGATTTGCCCCAGAAAAATTCGCACAAGAGAATTTCACACCACGCAAATCAGCGCGTGTAAAAACAGACCCGCGTAAATCGCAGTAAGAAAAATCAGCCATTAAACATTCAGATTTCGAAAGGTCCGCGCCCTTCATGTTCGCCAATGAAAAGTCAGCTGCCGACAGGTTTACGCCAGATAGATTTTGGTTGCTCATATCGTTCTTTGAGAAAATAGCACGTCTGCCCTCTTTGCCGTTCGTCTTTACCCATTTGGCATGGGAACCAAGAATATCCTTGAGTGAAATATCAACGGACTTGAGTGACTTGGCTATTTTTGTATCGGACAAATCAACCTTCGAGAAATCGATACTGTCGAACATCGCACCGATAAGGTCGGCACCTGACAGGTCGGCACCATCCAGTGTCGTGCTTGTGAACACGGCACCATGGAAAACAGCGCCTGATAAATTGGCATCTGTGAAATCAATGCCTTCAAGGTTACAACCAGTCAAATTTGAGAATGATAAGTTTGCACGAACAAACTTCGCATTCTTAAGATTGCTGTCCGTCAAATTAGTTTGCACAACAACACTGTCCAAAACTTTGGCACCACTCATGTTCGCACCACGAACTGTCGCTTTTTCCATGCCTGCAGTGGCTTCGTTTTTATGGTACGGCGTAAGATCACCCTTATCACCAGCTCGCAACAAAACACCGTCCCGCATATTGCAATCAATAAGTGTCGCCAGGGTTAAATTAGCACCCGATAAACAGGCACCACGAATATCAGCGCGATCAAGATTTGCACGGATCAATATGGCGCCACGAAGATCACAGGTAAATTAGTTAGCTTCTGCAAAATTCGTTTTCTCAAGTTCACTATGGCATAAAAGTGTCCCGACCATGTCCGCACGTTTCATATCGCGGCCGCTCAAATCAAGGTATGACAAATCCATCATACCAAGCTTCGCACGTTCACCACCTCGCGTGCCCTGTAAGAACTGTTCATGCAAATCGATGATGTCATCCAATTCTTTTTGGGACAGCTTCTTTGGTTTTTCTTCGTCAGTCTGTTCGGCTAGCGCCATATGCGCGCTCCATTCAAAATAGTCGCATAAATTTTTGTGAACTGTATTGCACTGGACAATACCTAGTGACAATCCTAATGACTGCAAGCGTTGCAGTCAGTGCAAACGATCACTAATTTACAATTGTCGCTGCTGATGGTTAATCAGCTATTAACTATTTACTATTGGATAGAAATTTAATGACAAACCCAGTTCATATTATCGGCGGTGGCCTTGCTGGCTCTGAGGCAACATGGCAACTCGTAAACGCTAGCGTTCCCGTTGTCTTGCACGAAATGCGGCCCGTCCGCAAAACGGATGCGCATCATACGGATGGCCTCGCGGAACTGGTATGTTCAAATTCATTTCGGTCCGATGATTATACGACAAATGCTGTCGGTCTTTTGCACGAAGAAATGCGGCGTACGGGATCGATCATCATTGATGCGGCAGATAAACACAAAGTACCCGCTGGGTCCGCTCTCGCAGTCGACCGAGATGCGTTCTCAGATGAAGTCACTAAGACATTGGAAGGCCACCCCCTCGTAACAATCGACCGCAGCGAAGTCCCAGGCCTACCGCCAGAAGATTGGGACAGTGTCATCATTGCCACTGGGCCATTAACGTCCCCCGGCTTAACCGCAGCTATTCGCGAGTTAAGTGGCGTGGAGCATCTGGCTTTTTTCGATGCCATTGCCCCCATCATCTACAAGGAAAGCATCAATTTTGATATCGCCTGGTTCCAGTCCCGTTACGACAAAGGCGACGGTAAAGACTACATCAACCTTCCTATGGATGCCGCACAATACGATGCGTTTATCGACGCATTGATCGATGGCGAGAAAACGCAATTCAAAGAATGGGAACAGGACACGCCTTACTTTGAGGGCTGTTTACCCATTGAAGTTATGGCAGAACGCGGCCGTCGCACGTTGACGTTTGGTCCGATGAAGCCGGTCGGGCTGACCAATCCCAATCAACGTGACGTCAAATGCCACGCCATTGTTCAACTTCGTCAGGACAACAAGTTAGGCACGTTGTTTAATATGGTTGGCTTCCAAACCAAGCTCGCTTATGGCGAACAGAAACGCATCTTCCGTATGATCCCCGGCCTTGAGAATGCTGAGTTTGCAAGACTCGGTGGCATTCACAGAAACACCTTTATCAATTCACCAAAACTGCTGGACGAGACCCTGCGTATGAAAACCATGCCGCGGATTCGTTTTGCGGGTCAAATCACTGGCTGCGAAGGCTATGTGGAAAGTGCCGCTATTGGTATGTTGGCGGGCCGTTTTGCTACTGCTGAAAGGCTTGGCAAAGAACCATCAACGCCGCCTGCTACGACTTCAATGGGCGCAATCTTGAGCCACGTTACAGGTGGCGCGAATGCAGACACGTTCCAACCTATGAACGCTAACTTTGGATTGTTCCCGCCACTTGATACCGATGAATTCCCAAAAAAGCAGCGACCCCGTGGCCGTGATCGGAAAATGAAACTTTCTGAGCGCGCCCTGATAGATCATCAGGTCTGGTTGGATACCCACGCATCCCTCGCTGCGGAGTAGCGACACCGTCAAGCCCATCATTGAATTATTAAGATGAAAAGCCCGGCAAAGACGCGTTTTTTAGCAATTTCACCCCACAATTAGTGCTTATCGCTAAATATCAGGTCTTTTAGGCTGAATAACCACGATATCGTTTGGTTTTCAGCCCGTTCAGCATGTCTAAAGATTAAGATTCCGTGTAACATTGGTCAAGCATCGATTCTGAAGAGCAAAACCTGGGAACTGCCCTCGAAACGCCATGTTTTCAATGCTTTATCGATAATGGACGGATGAGGGCTATTGGTGGTGGATGAGCAACGTCTCTGACGACGGCCAGAACAAGCGTAAAAACCGAAATCGGATGTATCCGCTCTCGGTGCTTTTGCTCTCGCTCATTCTGGCATTTTCCTCTGCGAACAACATTCTAGCTCAAACACCTGATGAGGCACTTTTCTAAGCGGTAGAGATCAATGATATGGACGCCGTCGAAGCTGCCATTACAGCTGGTGTCGACCTCGCTGCCAAAAACGCGAACGACATGACGCCCGCCGATGTGGCTGTCGATTTAGGTCACTTCCGGATTGCACATGTCCTGCTCGCCAAAAGAACAGCGAATGCGTCATCTGCACCGCGTGTTACGGATAAAGGCAAAAAGGCCCTTATCACGCCACGCGCCCGTGTTGCGGCAAATCGCCCACGACAAACAACGCCCGCCCCCGTCAGACCCGACCCAAAACTATCTGATCTGGTGCCACCTAAAAAACCCGTACCTGCCTCGCCCGCCACGATGGAGCCATCAAGCCTTATTCAACCGGGTATAGATGACACGATGGTCCCGGGCATTGCAGCCCCAATTGAACCCATGTCTCCCACGCCAACATTACCTGAACCGAAAGCAGATGATGAGTTTGCGCAATCATCACCTACAGAGATGGCACCTGAGCCCGAGCAAATGGCAGCCAACGAAGAGCCTGGGTTTTTCGGAAGTATCTGGGGTGGCGTAAAAGATGTGGTGACGCTTGGCGGATTGATTGGCCAATCTGACGCTGATAAAACGGATGCTGATCGCCGATTAACTTCGCAAGGTGGAGAAACACGCTCAAGTCCCGCGGATCGCTTTGGCGCAAATCCAGCAGATCGAGTTGCCAGCCCCCCACCCGAAGCGAGCGATAGCTTAGCCGGACGTATGGTCGATCGTATGAAGGGCATTGTTGGCTCTGATAACGTCGCCGAGAACGAATTTGATTTGCCCGTAGTCAGCCCAGTTGCAACGCCGCCTGTCACACCGCCGGGCATGGTTACCATTGAGACCGCAGAGCGCGCGCCTGGTAATGAGATTCCTGGACTTGCAGATCTATTATTTGAAGTCCCTGGCTTGGTACCGCCAACACTGGGTGATGAAACAACGATTGAGATTCCTGGCCTTGTTGCGCCGGGCGAAACCGATATCACAGCAATACCCGGTCTTGAAGGTATGGAAGTCCTAGTTTAGTAGCGCCTGAGCTACTTGACGGCCCGGCACCTCCTGATCCGGACATTCCTGGCTTGCCGCCCGGGCTTGATATCCCTGGTCTTGCGGCACCTACAGTGAGATCCCTGGCATCATCGCCCCACCTGCTGCTGCGGGCGAGGACATTCCTGCCCTGCCCCCCGGTCTGCCCCCCCTCGAGGGGTCTCAGACAAGACAATTGCGCCGGCCAGGGGGACTGGTTCAGCCAGAGGATCCAAACGCGCTCCCGCCTCCTGCTAGTCGCAGCCTGCAAGATCGAATTAGTCGGATTGACCGGATATTGAACCGCGACCCCATTCGGAACAGTATGCAATATACAACGCCACGCTCAATCAATGGTCAGCCCGCCCGAGGATCAGCCGCCGAAGCACCGCTTCGCGCACCGGCCAAGGCACCTGTTGCGCCAACAGCCCGTCGATCCACTTATGCAAATTCCAAAAGGGCTGGGTCGAAGCCGAACCGTACAACCCCCATTACCATACGAACTAGAGGCCGAAGTTCGAGACCCTGCTGAGATTCTTCGTCGCGCACGTGAAAGCGAAGCTGTTCAGTATGAACGAGATCGTAAAAATAGATCGGCACCAAAACCAAAGGTTTTCAAGCCGCGTCCACTTCAACCATCTGGGCACCAGCTCCCCGTTCCAGAACAACCCATCACAAAACGTGAAGAGCCTGCATCAAGGTTGTTTGATCGTCTTGCCGAATTAGGCC
>DGOK01000018.1 GCA_002389385.1 Rhodospirillaceae bacterium UBA4468
CATCTCGGAGACTAGATGCAGTGCCTTTGAGTTGCTGAATTTCATCTGTATTGAGCTGAATTGCTTGCTGAACTGATTGATCTATCTTAAATGAAAGTGTCTCAAGCTCCGTTCTTAAAGCAACAATTGTTTCCTCAAGATGTCGCACATCATTTTGGCCTTCTATCAAGCGATCAATCTGCATTATTGTTACTAAACTTGTTCATTTTGTTACGTTGAAAAAATTACTATATACACAATTATAGGGGCTGTACCAGATAACACATAAAAGGTGCTATCATGGTGAGTATGAGAAATAGCCTTTTAAGTATTCATAAATAAGACCGTTTACTTGAACATTTTTCATTAAGCTTAAACTGAACTTTCTAAAAATGAACATGATGACACCTTTTATGTGTTGTCTGGTACAGCCCCTTTGTTATTTAATACATTCCGTATACATTAATAGGTTAATGCTCATTTATGGCTATGGTCTGCCGCGATTGTGCCCAAATTTATAGGGCTTTAATAAATAGTTCATGCTTAATCTGTGGAGGTAGACGTTTTTTAAATCACCCTGAACTATTAAATCTCAATATTTCACATATTGATTGCGACTCGTTCTACGCTTCGGTTGAAAAGCGTGATAATCCTGACATTCGCGGAAAGCCCGTCATTGTTGGTGGCGGCCGGCGCGGCGTTGTTGCAGCTTGTTGTTATATTGCGCGCATTTATGGTATTAGCTCAGCTATGCCAATATTTAAAGCATTAAAGGCCTGCCCCGACGCGGTCGTTATTCGCCCAAATATGGATAAATACCAGATTGCAGGTCAAGCTGTCCGCAAGCTCATGCAAGATGTGACGCCTTTAGTTGAGCCCATATCCATCGACGAAGCGTTCCTTGACCTATCCGGCACACAAAAACTACACCATGGCACGCCTGCAGAAACCCTAGTTAAACTCGCAAATAGAATTGAATCCGAAGTCGGCATCAACGTTTCTATCGGTCTTAGTTATAATAAATTCTTAGCTAAGCTCGCCTCTAATCTCGACAAACCACGGGGCTTTGCTGCCATCGGCCAAGCTGATGCGATGGATTTCCTCGAAGATAAACCCGTCGGCATTCTTTGGGGTGTCGGCCGTGCGCTTCAAAAAAAGCTCGATCATGATGGCATCACAAAAGTCGGCCAGTTACGCAAATTCGAAGAGGCCGAACTCGTTGCACGTTATGGCTCGATTGGGCATCGACTAAAGCGGTTCTCAGAGGCCCGGGATGTACGCCCTGTCAATCCTGAAAGCGTGACCAAATCAATTTCGGCTGAAACCACGTTTTCCGATGACGTAGCAGATATAGAGGCCATGCGCCTGACGTTGTGGCAATTGTCAGAAAAAGTCGCGCGCAGGTTGGGTCGTGCGGACCTCTCATGCGATGGCGTTCAGCTCAAGATGAAGTCTGCGGATTTTAAACTCGTGACCCGGTCCAGAAAACTTCCCGGCCCAACGAAGCTTGCGGATGAGATCTATAAGGCTGCTGATGCGCTTATGACGGCAGAAGCTGACGGCAAGAAAATGTACCGTCTGCTTGGTGTTGGCGCAGAACGATTAATGCCCGGCGCTGACGCCGACAGACCTGACCTCGCCGACCCCGACATTGGCCAGCGTGTCAAAGTCGCAGATGCCATCGACGCCGTCCGCGCAAAATTTGGCGACGGCGCGATTGGTAAAGGGCGAGGTTTTAAAGGTTAAAAGCCGACCTGCATCACCACTTTTGCATCGTAGCCTTCAGGTTTTCGTCTATTTTGGCCAGGAACTGTTGTGTCGTCATCCAGTCTTGTTCTGGGCCGATCAACAACGCCAAGTCCTTGGTCATAGAGCCCGCTTCGACGGAATCTATACAGACCTTTTCAAGAGCATCCGCAAAGCGTGTCACTTCTGGCGTATCGTCAAACTTACCCCGGTAGCTGAGGGCACGTGTCCATGCAAAGATTGATGCCAACGGATTGGTCGATGTGTCTTTGCCTTCTTGATGCTGGCGGTAATGACGTGTGACGGTGCCGTGTGCTGCCTCGGCTTCAACAGTTTTCCCATCCGGCGTCAAAAGCACGGATGTCATCAGACCAAGCGAGCCAAAGCCCTGCGCGACGGTGTCAGACTTTACATTGCCGTCGTAGTTCTTACAGGCCCAGACAAAACCACCTTCCCACTTAAGGGCGCAAGCAACCATATCGTCGATCAGGCGGTGCTGATAGGTGATGCCCGCGTCGGCATATTTATCTTTGAATTCGGCTTGATAGGTTTCTTCGAATAAATCCTTAAAGCGACCATCGTATTGCTTGAGGATCGTATTTTTTGTCGACAGTAAGACCGGCCAGCCAACATCGAGGCCATAGTTCAAACATGCCCGCGCGAAACCACAAATACTCTCATCCAGGTTATACATCCCCATGGCGACGCCTGCTTCAGTCGCGTCATAGACTGTTTTTTCAATCGGCTCGCTACCATCTTCCGGCTCGAACCGCATCGTGAGCTTGCCGGCACCCGGGAATAGAAAATCCGTTGCCCGGTATTGATCACCAAAGGCATGACGACCAATAACAATCGGCTTAGTCCAACCCGGCACCAACCTTGGCACGTTCTTACAGATAATAGGTTGGCGAAAAATTGTGCCGCCTAAAATGTTTCGTATCGTGCCGTTTGGTGATCGCCACATTTGCTTGAGATTGAATTCCTCGATGCGCTGTTCGTCAGGCGTGATCGTCGCGCACTTAACACCGACGCCATATTTCTTAATAGCATTTGCGGAACCGATGGTGACCTGATCATCCGTCTCATCGCGCTTTTCAACGCTGAGATCGTAGTACTTAAGGTCAACGTCAAGATATGGCAGGATCAACTTGTCCTTGATGAAAGCCCAGATAATTCTGGTCATTTCGTCTCCATCAAGTTCGACAATCAGATTTTTGACTGTAATCTTTGACATGACCTGGTTCCTTTAAGCTCAAGCGCTCAGGAAAATGATAGCGCTTTGTCGCATTGCCTTGCTGCGCCGCACAAGATGGTGAGGCCTAGGCCTTACCAAGGAGCGGCGAAGAATTCTCGCGGTAGCTGAACGTGTCATCAAAGCGGCTTTGTAAATACGCGCCTGCGGATATGGGTGCAGGTGCATACCCTTGAATACGATCGCGGCATGTCGGCACAACATCGATAATCGCATCCACATTTGGATCGAGGAAAAACGGGATCGAATATCTTTCTTGTTCGCCCGTATCTGCAACCCGGTGTCGCCTTGCCCGATAAACGCCGCCTGTCCACCTGGTCAATAAATCACCTAAGTTCACAACTAAGGCACCCGGCATGGGCTCAACAGGAATCCAAGTCCCATTTTCGCCCTCAACTTCGAGGCCGCCGACACCCTCTTGCGCCAGAACCGTCATGAAGCCGTAATCTGAATGCGGTCCGCACCCCACAATATTTGAAGCTTTTTTTGAGGCCGGGTAATGCAGCAGACGTAAATTCGCAACGGGCTCGCGCATCGCATCATCGAAATAGTCTTCATCCAAGTTAAGCCCTATCGCCGTCAAACGGACCAATAGATGACCAAGATCGATCATCTCTTGATGATAATCTTCGATGACATCTTTGAATGAAGGCGTATCCGGCCAGACGTTCGGGGCCGAGAATGGTTTGCCTGCAAGAACGTCCGGATGATCGGCAGCAAGATCTACACCTAGATCAAAGCTCTCCTTATGATCCGCCTCTTCTCCATCTCCGAGGTTTTCCTCAAAAATCGGGACATACCCTCGCTGATGTGGATGAGAATGGCGAATATGGTATTGGTTTTTTTCTTCTAAAGGCTGACCGAAGAATCGTTTTATGGCTTTAAAAGTTGCTGCAATCTTCTCAGGCGCAATACCATGCCCCGTCAAATAGAAGAACCCATCCTCGCGGCACGCTTTGGCAATCGCTGCGGCAATCTGAGAGTCTGCATTGGCCGCGCCCATGTCGACAACAGGGATCGTTGGTGCATGGCGCTTTAATTCAGTCATGATTTACAGTCGACCCGCAAGTGTTTGTTCGCGGACCCATTCCTCACGATCCAGCGCCTCGAAAACGGCATCCACACTTTCGACAATCGTGAACAGTTCAGCATCTGATGCATAGGCAAACCCCGCCTCAGTAAAGCTCTGTGTTGTTTGTCGTAAAATGTCCCAATATCCGTCGATACTCAATACGATGATAGGCTTTGAATGTAAGCGTAGCTGCTTCCAGGTAATCACTTCTATCGTTTCATCCAGCGTACCCATCCCGCCTGCCAATGTCACAAATGCATCTGAAATTTCGAACATCCGCCGTTTTCGGCTGTGCATGCTATCGGTGACCTCAAGCGATCCAGCCTCAGAGTTACCAACCTCTCGCTGCATCAGGAAATCGGGAATAATGCCGGTAACCTTACCGTCGCCCTG
Organism: Rhodospirillaceae bacterium UBA4468; assembly: GCA_002389385.1. Taxonomy (GTDB): domain Bacteria; phylum Pseudomonadota; class Alphaproteobacteria; order Rhodospirillales; family Casp-alpha2; genus UBA4479. The sequence goes on from DGOK01000018.1 coordinate 4,443, forward strand.
TTGCACCGCTGCCGCCACAGCGCCCATTAAACCAACACGCCCGCCACCATAAACCAGCTCGATATCATGCGCAGCCATCCCTTGCCCCAATGATGTGGCTGAAGCCAAGTGTTCAGGGGCCTGGCCAGGCTTCGAGCCGCAAAATACAGCAACTGCAGATGGATGAGACATCTATAAATCACTTCTGTTATTGGCCGCTCACAATACTGTGATACGCCTATTTTTAAGCAAGGCTATATGTTTAACCGTAATTGATCTTGGTAGCTATAGCGTACTCTATTATCCATCGGTCAAACTAAATTTCAGTATAGCTTAGTTAATGAGCAAAGGAGCTAAATCAATGATAAAATCCCGTACTATATTCTCGATCGCAATCGCAGCTGCCGTTTTAAGTGGCGCAAGCACAGTTAGCGCTGGTGAAGATGATATCAAATACCGCAAAGCAGCCATGAAGGCCGTTGGCGGTCACATGACAGCCATCGCGACTATTTTAAAAACAGATGCAGGCGACATGAAAGATATCGCTATTCACGCCAATGCTATGGCAGGTCTGGCAAAGATTACAGCCACATCATTCCCTGAAGGTTCAGGTCCTATGGACGGCAAAACCGAAACGAAAATGGATGTTTGGGAAAAGCCTGAAGAATTCAAAAAAGTGACAATGGCATTTATTGCTGAAGCCGATAAGCTTGCAGCAGCAGCCGGCACTGGTGATAAATCCGCAATTGGTGCGCAACTTGGTGCTCTTGGTAAGAATGGCTGCAAAGCCTGCCATGACGGGTTCCGCGAAAAGAAATAAAGCCACTTGGACTTTAAGAAATACCCGCATCCCAATTTTCTTGGGTCGCGGGTATTTTTTTGCCAACGACGCCTCTAATACGTCTTGATTGCATATGCGATAGCACTGGCGATGCCTGCAAAAATGATTGCGGCGATCCAAGAACCATGCAGTTTTTTCTTTGGAGATGGCGAATCGATTGCGTCATTTTCAGGGAGTCCGTGCATTTTTCCTGAAATCATCGCCAAAATTATCGGATGACCCTTTATTGTATAAAACAACACCGCAGCCAGATGAAGCCCGATCAAGCCGTATAGCACATACCCACTTTGGTAATGGATATACGTAAGGTAATCGCTTGTTGATTTGGAGACTTCAGCCGCCAATGGACCTTCCGTGAGGATATCGTCATTGGCAAAAAGCCCTGTCGTCACCTTAACGATCAAAACGGCTAACACACCAACAACAGACAAGGCCCCCATCGGATTGTGCCCTCGGTGTGCTGGTGCATCTCCTGAAATAAGCCTCTTTGCATAAGCCAGAACAGTCTTAGGACCCTTGATAAAGTCCGAGAAACGCGCGTGTTTACCGCCAAATACACCCCAGGCAAGACGAAAAACGATCAATGCCAGAACGACATGTCCGCTGATCACATGAATATCCATATAACCGAATTCACCAGCAATCAGTGACGTCGCGACTACGCACATCAGCCCCCAATGGAATAGCCGCGTAGGCACATCCCATATGTACGTTGGTTCGATCTCTTCAGGTTTGTCCGTTACCATAATCACACTACCTACTCTGAAAATTGTATACTAATTTATAGCATACATCTCATTATCATCTCTATCGATGATCACCATTAAAAAAAATTCATTGTGCTTAATTGATCTATTTCTTCCCGGCTCTCAAGAAATATGGCAAAAAGATGGTGATGTCCAAGACACCTATCCTTCTGGCCGTAATAGGCCTTATTGCTATTTTGATGGCATTCGGCCTTAACGAATTCGTGTGGCAAAATGAACTCACGCCTGATGAAGAGGTAAAAACCGAGACATCGGCACCTCCATCTTCAAAAGCAACAACGCCGGTTAAAGAGCCGACCACAGTGCTTCCAAGCACACCGTCATTCGATGTTGTACGTGTAAACCCTGAGGGTGACACTGTTATTGCCGGGCGGGCGATGCCAGGTAGCGAAGTCCGCATTCTCGAAAACGGCGAAATTATCGGCACCGTTATTGCGGATGAAAGTGGTGAGTGGGTCTTTATTCCTGAAACGCCCCTTCTCAGCGGCTCTAGAAGCTTGTCACTTAGCGCGACGTTAAAAGATGGTACCGTTGTCACCTCGACTGAAGATGTTGTCATCGCTGTACCCGAAGGCGCTGGCAACGACGCACCCAAAAAGGCTTTGGTTCTAAAGTTCCCAAAGGACAGAAACACACCTGTGCGTGTCATTCAAACACCCGGCGAAGCAATTGACCGTGACGCATTCCCGCTCACCATCGAAACGTTGGATTACGATGTAAAGGGGCAAGTCGTTATCGGTGGCGGTGCGCCTCGCGGTGCGAAAGTGCAACTTTATCTTGATGACGATCTCATCGCGCGACTCAACAGTGATGCCGAGGGGCGCTGGATCGCACGCCCTGATAAACTCATTCCACCTGGCTTATATCAATTGCGTGCAGATCAAGTCGGTGACGGCGGAAAAGTCATTGCACGCGTTGAATACCCCTTCTCTCGCGCAGAAGATCTCCAGAAAATGGCTGAAGGAACATATGTTCTCGTTCAGCCCGGAAATTCACTGTGGCGTATTGCAAGGCGAGTGTATGGGTCAGGTTTCTTGTACTCTCAGATTTTTGAGGCGAATAAAGATCGAATTGGAGATCCAGATATGATCTTCCCAGGGGAAGTTTTTGAAGTCCCTGCCGTCAACTAGGCCTTTATATCTCTGGTTGCTGATATCATCCTATACGTCTAACACATCGTAAACGTGCCATGAGGGCTGAATAACTGAAATTAATCATGTATATTTTGATACAATTGATTAATTAGAAAACGATCCAGGAGTCGACATTTGTTAAAAGACGTACTTGTACCAATTAATCGCGCAGGATACCCATTCATTGCGATATTTGCTGTTGTTACCGCATTGTTGTTTATGTGGTGGGACCCTGCTGGACTTGTCGGCGTCGTGCTGACTGCATGGTGCGTATACTTCTTTCGTGACCCTGATCGCACAACACCTGATGCTGAAAATCTCGTAATCTGCCCTGCAGACGGCGTCGTTCAGTCTGTTGTCCAAGCAGTGCCTCCACCAGAGCTGGAATTGGGCACTGAGCCTATGACCCGCGTCGCCGTTTTCATGAATGTTTTTAACGTCCATGTGAATAGGGTGCCAATGAGCGGTGTTATCACTGCTAAACATTACCGTCCGGGCAAGTTTTTCAATGCATCACTAGATAAAGCCAGTGAATTCAATGAACGCATGAGCCTGAAGGTCAAAACTGAAAAAGGCGTCGAGATTGCTTTCGTCCAGATCGCAGGCCTCGTTGCTCGGCGTATCTTGTGCTATGTTGATGTTGGCCGCGCTGTTGAAGCAGGCGAACGGTTTGGCTTGATACGCTTTGGCTCGCGTGTCGACATCTTCTTGCCAAATGGCGTACAACCTTTGGTTATTGAAGGCCAGACCACAATCGCTGGCGAGACCGTTATTGCTGATATTGATCGCAGTGGTGAGCCCTTAAAAGGTGAGGCCCGCTAACATGAGCGAAACGCCGACCAATCCTGAGGAAAAGACCGAAGCTAAGCCGCGCGGTATTCGTGTGATGAGCCTGAATATGCTTATTCCGAATGTCCTTACTCTAATGGGTTTGGCCGCCGGATTAACCTCTGTTCGGTTTGCGTTGCAGGAGCAATGGGAATTTGCCGCGATGGCGATTGCGATCGCAGCACTTATGGATGCGCTTGATGGCCGCGTTGCACGATTGCTCAAAGGTGCCAGTAAATTTGGTGCCGAGCTCGATTCCCTTTCGGATTTTGTCTGCTTTGGCGTATGCCCGGCACTCATCCTTTATTTGTGGGCAATGCAGGATGCCGGTCGTTGGGGCTGGATCGTATGTATGCTTTTCGCAATGTGCTGTGGTCTGCGTTTGGCTCGGTTTAATGTTGCACTTGAAGACCCGGACAAGCCTGCATGGACAAGTCAGTTCTTCACAGGCGTCCCCGCACCAGCAGGGGCCGGATTGGTCTTACTACCAATGGTTCTGTCATTTAACCTAGGTGACACATTTGTTCGCTCACCTGCGACTATTGCGATCTGGGAGTTGGCCATTGGTGCATTACTGGTAAGCCAAATTCCAACATTCTCATTTAAGACCTCGCGTATTCCACGTGCCTGGTTCTTACCTGCGATGATTATGATTGCTGTTGTCGCAACGTTTAGCGTGTCTGCACCTTGGTGGACCCTCACCTTCGTTCTTTTCTTATATATCGCGTTACTTCCGATTGGCATCCGTCGATATCGCAAGATGCTTGCGCGGGATGCCGCAGGTTTACCGCCTGAGGATATTCATGAAGTCGAAGATGATGATGACGATGGCGAGAACGCGATAAGTAAACCGCGCCCTTAATTCACCAACATTGATCTAGCTCTAAGCGGCAGCACTTGAAGAACGCGCATTGCGTCTTTGATCCCGCCACGCGGCAAGATTACCACGAAGCATCAAAGCGCATGGCGTAACGATTAACGTCAAGACCGTCGCAAAGGCGAGGCCAAACACAATCGCAGTGGATAGCTGCGTCCACCATTGCGTCGACGGCGCACCAATATTCACACTCCGATTTACGAAATCGATGTTAACACCCATCACCATCGGCATGAGGCCCAGGATCGTTGTCACTGTCGTGAGCAAGACTGGACGTAAACGTTGTGCGCCTGTCTTCAAGATTGCATCTCTTATGGAAGCACTCTCAAGTTTCAAACGATCGAAAGTATCGATCAGTACTATATTGTTGTTCACGACAATACCGGCAAGCGCAATGACGCCAATACCGCTCATGACGATGCCGAACGGCTGCCCCGTAATCAATAGACCGATGAACACACCAATCGTCGACATGATAACAGCCGAGAGAATAAGGAACGCAGAATAGAAACTGTTGAACTGGGTGACCAAAATGAGCGCCATTAAGAACAAGGCAACGCCAAACGCCTTGGTCAAAAAAGCCTGAGCTTGCTGCTGTTCTTCATCTTCGCCTTTAAACTGAACGATGATACGCGGGTCAAAGTTTGCTTCGGCGATCCATTTTTGGATAATCTTGACCTTATCATCGACCAAAACGCCTTCGGCGACATCTGCTTTAACAGACAGGACGCGGCGCGTATCACTGCGATTGAGCGTGCCCGTTTTTTGTCTCGGTGTGACGCTTACAAAGTTACTGATCGGTACTGAGCCTGAGCCTGTCTCGATACGCAACTGTTCCAATTGATCAAGCGTTCTAAAGCGCTCTGGATAGCGTGCACGCACATCGATTTCATCATCCACGTCATTCGGTCTGTATTCACCCAACTTCAAGCCATTGGTGGCAAATTGAATGGCACGCCCAATGCCTTCAATGTTTGCCCCGAACTTCGCTGCTTGTCCGCGGTCCACAACAATCTCAAAGTCGATACCAGGCAAGGGGCGGCTATCTTCAATATTCTGCAATTCACTCATTTGATCCATGAACGCACGTAGTCGCGCCGTGGCCAGGGCCAAGATTGAAGGTTCCCGTGAAGAGAGCTCAACCTGAATGGCTTTTCCAACAGGCGGGCCTGCTTCAGCTTTACGTCGATCCACGGAAATGCCTGCGATATTTTTAGTTCGCTCGTTGGTTTCTTTCAAAATTTCATCAGCGGAGCGACGCAGATACCACTCTTCAAATTCAAGCGTAATCTCGCCGATAATGTCTTCCGCTTCACCGCTCTGGCCCTCAAGACCGACGCGGGTATATATCGACCTGACCCCAGACACATCAAGAACCCGATCTTCGACAACACGCATCAGATCATTTTTTTCCCATGCTGAAAGATTCCCTCGAGCATGCACCTGAAGCTTGGCGAGTTCTGGTTCAACTTCTGGGAAGAACTCAACGCCCTTACCAAACTTTGCATAGCTCATCTGGACGCCAACTAAGATCACCAGCGCAAACGCCAGGATTTTTACAGGATGCTTGAGCGTCGCATCAAGCATACGAACATACGTACCCGTTACCCCTGCGATTTTATTTGTATTGAATTCAGAGGATCCAGAGAGTTCTCGCATCAAGTCTGGATCAACGGCACCTCCTGGCTTGCCCATTTGGGCACCCAGCGTTGGGATAAATATCAGTGCCATCGCCAACGAAGCCGTCAATGTCATTAGTAATGTAATTGGCAAAAACTGCATGAATTCACCGACAAGACCAGGCCAAAAGACAAGCGGCAAAAATGCAACCAACGTCGTTGCCGTCGATGCAATGATTGGCCAAGACATCCGTTTCGCTGCCAGAGCATAGGCATCCCGGCGATGCTCGCCTTCAATCATTTTTCGGTCCGCATATTCAGTCACAACAATCGCGCCATCGACCAGCATACCAACGGCCAGAATAAGACTGAACAAGACGACAATATTTACGGTCATACCAACGATATAAAGAATAAGAATGGCTGTCAGGAAAGACCCAGGGATTGCCACGCCGACCAACCCAGCTGTGCGTAAACCGAGTGCTGCAACGACGATCACCATCACCAAAACAACAGCTGAAAGCACGTTATTCTGCAAGTCTGTTAGCATCAATTTAATATCGTCTGATTTATCCTGCAAATACTCGACTTTAATTGATTGGCGCATGGGTTCTGGCCATTCAGCGCGCGCACTTTCAACAACAGCACGAACCTGCTCAACGGTTTCAATAATGTTCTGTCCGGTACGTTTGGAAACCTCCAAGGCGATAGCGCGGTTTCCATGAACGCGTGCGAAAGTCTCTGGATCTTTAAATCCTCGGCGTATCTCTGCGATATCGCCCAGTGTGATAACGCTGTCACCATCAATTTTGACCGGCATGCTGGCAATATCACCGACGCTTTCAAAAAGCCCGGGCACTTTAATCGCAAACCGCCCCTTGCCTGTATCTTGCGCGCCTGCTGCAACCAACAAGTTAGAACTGGCAACACTGGAGACCGTATCAATAGGTGACAATCCATAGCTTTCAATCGCCACCGGATCGATGATAACTTCGACAAGCTCTTCCCGGTCACCTGCAATTTTAACTTCTAGAACTTGCATAATACCTTCGATCTCATCACGAAGATCACGTCCTAGCCTAAGAAGTGCACGTTCGGGCACATCACCGGACAGTGTCACAACAAGAACTGGGAACAACGAGATATTTACCTCATTAACTTCAGGTTCATCGGTCTCGCTTGGGAGTTCAGGCTTGGCAAGATCGACTTTCTCACGAACATCGGACAGTGCCTGATCTGCATTAAAACCGGCATCGAATTCGAGGGTAACGTTAGCGCCACTCTCATAAGCTTTTGAGCGCATCTCTTTAACGCCTTCAATGCCACGAAGCTCTTGTTCCATTGGGCGTACTAAAAGTCGTTCAGCATCTTCTGGCGAAATACCTTCGTGATGCATTGATACGTAGACAATAGGAATGTTTACGTCTGGATCCGCCTCTTTTGGGATATCAACGAACGCAACAAAACCAGCGACAAGGATAAGAACTAGGCTGCCCAGAACTGTTCGACTATGGCTTATGGCGGCGTCGATTATGGCATTCACGATGCAGCTCCGCTGGTACTGGCAGGCGCATCAATGCCTGTCGTCGGATTTACTTTCTGGCCATCGATCACAAACTCATGCCCAACGATGATTACCGTAACATCATCAGGAAGGCCCGTGATCCACGTGCCTTCTGGTGTATCTTCGAGCAATCCAACCGACATGAATTTCACGATGTCAGTTGCGTTCAAGGTCTGCACACCCAACTTGCCCTCATCATTCAGTGTCAGTGCTGAAGATGGAATCATATGCGCTTTGCGCGACCCACCGCTCATCTCTGCTTCGGCCGTTAAGCCTGCCGGGATTTCCATATTTGGGTTATCAATCCAGATATCAATCCGGAACGTGCGAGTTACATCATTTGCCTGACGCGAGACATACTTAACAGTGCCGCCAACTTGCCTGCCGTTCGGCAGCTTAATCATTACAAGGTCATCCGTATGAACATCGCCAATATCACGTTCGGTAACATGGGCAATGACGCGCATCGGATCTAAATCAACAACTAGCGCAACGACCTCGCCTGCTTCAACATAATCACCAGGTCCTGGTAAAAGTTTCTCGATATATCCATCGATGGGCGCACGAATTTTGGTCCGCGCCAAATCCAACTTAACAATCGCGAGGTTCGCTTCAGCAGATGCAAGTTCAGCATTACTTTGCGCTAGCTTAATTTGCGATTCAAATTGTTTACGCTGAAGGTCTTTTGACGCCTGATAGGTAATCTTTGCAGCGCCCTCCCGTGCTTGAGCCTCTTTTAGCTTAGCGACCCGGTCATCCAATGCGAGTTCAAGAAGCACACTTCCCTTTGTCGTTGCCTGTCCCTTTAATCCCGGACGGGCAATAACCTGACCAGACGTTTCAGCTTTGATTTCTGCATCATTGATCGCATTTGTCCGACCCATCACAACGATCCGTCTAGGGCGGTCAACAGCATTAAGTTTTACAACACGGACTTTCACAAGCTCAGTTGGTGCATCCGATTGGGCATTTGAAGTTGCGTCTGTTTGAGTGTCAGAGCCACCAATAAGACCTGACCCGATCCAAGCCACAGCACCAATTGTCAAAATAGCCGCATAAATGATTGAGCGCTTTGAACTTGGAGGCTTCGTTGTCGAGCCCGCGTGGTCCGTATTTTGTTGGTCACTCATGGTATTTCCTGACGTCGTTCAATCCGTGCGTTTTCAACGTATAAAACCTATCTTTTGATCGCATTCTTTCTACGTATAACCACTGCAAATTGGGTAATGCTGCGTTGCAACAAGTACGATGTTAACGAGGGAGATTTTTTATAAATCGCGTTCCCAAGGGGGGAACGGCGTATAGGCATCGACTAAGGTATCTACGAATGCGCGCACCTTCGCAGATAAATTCCGATTGTGTGGCCACACCACAAAAATACCCGCATCACCGCCCATTTCAAATTCGGCTAAAACCTGAACCAAGCGACCAGACTTTAAGTCTTCGCCAACAACAAAGGTCCCTGCGCGGAATAGCCCAAGACCAGCAAGGGCGGCTTCATGCAAAGCAATCGCATTATCAGCTTCAAAGCGCCCAGAAACTTCAACTGTCTTAGGTCCATCTTCATGCATAAATTCCCAGCGATTGAGCGACGTCGGAATACTCAACTTCAAGCACTCATGGTCTTTAAGATCAATCGGGCATTTAGGCGTACCTTGGCTTTTAAGGTATTCAGGTGATGCAACGAGCACACGCTTTGGTACACCAAGTCTGCGTGCCACCAAAGTCGAGTCAGCCATTTCGCCAATCCGAATGCTGACATCAAAGCCCTCTTCAACCAGGTTAACGATACTATCCGTCATCGTCAGTTGTACTTGTAGGCTTGGATATTTTTCGAGCAATTTTGGAATAAGAGGCACGATCTGATATTGGCCAAAAGCTGTTGATGCGTTGACGCGGAGCACGCCTCGCGGTTCAGCAGTGGAAAGTGAAACTGTTTCTTCCGCTTCTTCAACTTCTGAAAGAATGGGCGTCACACGTTGATAGAAGACGCGACCTTCCTCAGTTAAGCTGATTTTACGGGTTGTCCGGCTGAGTAAACGCACGCCCAAGCGATCTTCCAAGCGGCCAATCATCTTACTTACAGCCGATGGCGTCATCCTGAGCTCTCGCGCAGCACCCGAAAAGCTGCTGCTCTCGACAACTCGTACAAAAGTTTCCATTTCTCCAAAACGATCCATAAAAACACATTAGTGAATTTAATTCCTAAAATATAGTCTTTTTTGGGTATTATGAATTTTATCGGCATCAAGTAGTATTCCTTCAACAGTACGGAGACAGATTTAGTTTTCTGTTCCGACATCAGATTAGGAGCTTGTTATGCCAAACACTCAGAATATCCGCAGTTACGAAGAAACTGGCGTTTATAGCGCTGATGCCATTGAACACGGTATCCGCAAAGGCCGTCGGTTACGCGCCGCCGCAATGCGTGACCTCTTCAGTCGCGTTCGGTCGAGCATCTCGCACCGCTAACGGCGTTCGCGAATAGACGTATTACTTATAACTACCCTGTGACTTCGGCCTCTCCTTCGGGAGGGGCCTTTTTTTGACAGGTATTCTAAGGGCAAGGATTTAGACCAGGCCCATCCACAGATGCCAGTTCGATTTCAGCACCATTAAGCGATAGCGCCGTCGGCGTGCTGGTCGCGGAATCGATAACGGTTAACGACCCACCTGCAATTGACACTGTTGCACATCCTATCTGAATAAAGTTAGGGGCTGTACCAGATAACGCATAA
>DGOK01000085.1 GCA_002389385.1 Rhodospirillaceae bacterium UBA4468
TTTCCCGATGCTGTGAAGGGTGCGACGGGCGTACATCCCCCGCTCCCAGAACGCATGGCTGATCTATATGACCGAGAAGAACGGTCAGCCTCGATTAAGAATGACATTGCCGCAATGCAATCCTTCATCGAAAAAACCAAAGCGACATCCGAGGGAACAGCGTGAGCGTTCGCGTTACCGAACTTGGCAATGGCATGCGTGTCGCAACTGACACTATGGACACTGTTGAAACAGTCTCATTAGGCACTTGGGTTGAGACAGGATCACGCGATGAAGCCGTCGACGTGTGCGGTATTTCGCACTTGCTTGAGCATATGGTTTTTAAAGGTACTGAGCGGCGCAACGCACGTGAGATCGCCGAAGAGATCGAAGCGGTTGGCGGGCATCTGAACGCTTATACATCGCGCGAAAACACTGCGTATTACGCAAAAGTACTTAAGGAAGATATCAATCTCGCGGTTGATCTTGTCTCTGATATTTTCATGCACGCGACGATGGACCCCGCCGAGCTTGAGCGTGAGAAATCCGTCATCTGCCAGGAAATTCACCAAGTCAATGATACGCCAGACGATGTCGTCTTTGATCTTTTCCAAGAGGTCGCATATCCAGATCAAGCAATTGGACGCCCCGTCCTTGGCACAGAAGACGTCATCAATGGCTTCACCCATGATGACGTTCAAACATACCGGCAACAAGGCTACACAGCGCCTGCGACAGTTTTTTGTGCAGCGGGTCGGGTAGATCATACACAGTTGGTCGACCTTGTTGGCGAAGCTTTTGAAACTTTACCTTCAACGCCCCGGGTAAAACGAGATCAAGCCCACTATCATGGTGGCGATAGCCGTATCGAACGCGATCTGGAACAAGTTCACATTGTGCTGGGCCTGGATGGTGTCGGCTACAAAGATGATGACTTCTACGCTGCATCCGTTCTATCGACTGTGTTCGGTGGCGGCATGTCATCGCGCCTATTTCAGGAAGTGCGCGAAGAGCGTGGCCTCGCATATTCGATCTATTCGTTTCTATCGTGCTACGAAGATTCTGGTATTTTTGGCATCTATGCAGGTACCGGGTCTGAGCATCTGGGCGACCTGATTCCTTTGTTGGCTGAAGAAGCTGCCAAAGTTTCTACGACCCTTGGTGCCGAAGAAACCCAGCGGGCGCGCGCGCAACTCAAGGCCAGTATTCTTATGGCCCGGGAAAGCACCTCAGCTCGCGCAGAGCAACTCGCGCGGCATATTATGCTATTTGACCGCCCCCTAAGTGTTGATGAGATCGTCAACAATATTGACGCTGTAGACGACAATGCCGTTCGTAGTGTCGCCGATCGACTATTTAAAGGGACGCCAACGGTTTCTGCGATCGGTCCTATCAGCGGGCTCGAAACGCACGATGCGCTCGTCCAGCGGTTTAACTAGAATAATGGTAATGCATCCCGCTAACGCGCTTCTTTCGCAAGGCAGCTTTGTCGCGCATCCGAAAGCACCTGAGTTGGGTCGTGGGCGTGTCCAAACAATTGTCGGCGATAAGATTACTATAAACTTTGAGAACGCAGGCAAGTTGATCATCGATGGATCGGTCATTGAACTTATGACCGTTGATCCAAATCATTCCCCATAAACGACATCGAGTTTATACCTGATTGTATCGTCCAAGCGAGTTTCGGAGCGGAATAGAAATGCGATTAAAACACTGCCACAACTTTCATGATTTTCGTAAGCTCGCGAAACGTCGGCTGCCAAGCCCGATATTCAACTACATTGATGGCGCTGCTGACGATGAAGTGACCTACCGACGCAACACGGAAAGCTTTGAGACCTGTGATCTTGTACCCAACGTGCTGACCGGTGTTGAAGACATTGATATGTCCGTGACCGTCATGGGGCAGAAACTGGACATGCCCATTTATTGTTCGCCGACGGCACTTCAAAGGCTCTTTCACCATGATGGCGAACGCGCTGTTGCAGCCGCTGCCGCCAAGTATGGGACAATGTTTGGCGTCTCATCCCTTGGCACAGTGAGCCTCGCCGAGATCCGTAAAAAGCATAACAATCCGCAAGTCTATCAGTTCTATTATCACAAAGACCGTGGCCTCAACCGGGCCATGATGGAAAGCGCCAAGGAGGCCGGCGTTGAAATTATGATGCTTACCGTCGACAGCATCACCGGCGGCAACCGTGAGCGTGATCTTCGCACAGGGTTTTCTATCCCTTTCCGCCTGACCATTTCAGGTATGCTTCAATTCGCCATCAAACCGATGTGGGGCATTAATTATGTCACCCACGCAAAGTTCAGCTTACCCCAGCTTGATCAACACGTATACATGAGCGATGGCCCGCTGTCGATTGGTCGTTATTTCACCGAGATGCTTGATCCATCGATGACATGGTATGACGTCGCCGAGATGGTCAAACAGTGGGATGGTCAGTTCTGTCTTAAGGGAATCATGAGTGTCGAAGATGCCAGAAAGGCTGTCGACATCGGATGCACCGGGATCATTTTATCCAACCATGGCGGACGCCAGCTTGACGGATCACGCAGTCCCTTCGATCAATTGGCAGAAATTGTTGACGCCGTAGGTGATAAAATAGACGTCATCATGGATAGCGGCGTACAACGTGGCACGCATGTTTTAAAAGCTTTGTCGTTAGGCGCAAAAGCCGTTGGTGGAGGACGTTTCTATTTGTACCCATTGGCCGCAGCGGGTCAGCCAGGCGTCGAACGTGCGCTGGAATTAATGCGCACTGAAATTGAACGCGGCATGCGCCTTATGGGCTGCAAATCGGTGAACGATTTATCAAGTAGCAATCTGCGCTTTCGGTAACTATTCCATCCCGGGCAGTTAATTGCCTGACCTTCAACACATGATTGCAATTTATTAAAATATTCTACAATTTTGTTTTTTAGGGGAACTTCGCTTGAAACGACTATTATCGATACTAAGCCTATCTGTTCTTGCGGTATGTGCAAGCCAGCCTGATTCAATACAGTCAGCGTACGTCTCAGATTTACAGTATAAGCAATATGACTGTGAGTAATTGACACTCGAAGCCACTCGAATTTCTAATCGGGTAAACGAGCTACATTCTCAACTAGAAGAAACAGCAGACAATGATGCTGCTCAAATGGGTGTTGGGCTCANNTAAAGAAATGCGCGATTGAATTTGCGCCGTTATCTAAGACGGAAACAGCCAAACCAACATCATAAAGATATCGCGAGCGGCATCATTGGTATGTCGCTCGCGTTTCTATTCGTCCTGCTGATCGTCCAGGTACGCTTCGACAATCTGATAGATCGTTTCGGCGTCCTGGGGGTTTCCTGAGAAAACCATATTTGCGGTCTCGCCATAAATATTCATGACGTAGCCGCGTGCACCACAAACTTTTTCAAGCGCCACAACAAACGGCATCAATACTTCATCGTTGAGGCTTTCGGCTGTGTCGCATTTATCCATCCGCTGGATGAGATCTTTCATAAAGGCGTCGGCTTCTGAGCCACCCTTTGATTTTTTTGATTTAGGCATGTCCGGCCTCGTCTGAAAGCATTGAGGGATCAATCCCGATTTTTGCCATGGCTTGTGCCCATTTGGCGTCCACGTCAACATCAAACAGAAGTTTAGGGTCAGCATCGACGCTTAACCATCCATTGGCTTTAATTTCGTCGTCTAGCTGCCCACTTTCCCAGCCTGCATAGCCAAGCGCCAGTAATCGCTGTTTCGGGCCTGAGCCATTTGCCATAGCCTTAAGAACATCCACTGTCGCCGTCAGCGCAACATCGTCATCAACCACCAAGGTGGCATCATGCATGTAATCGGGTGAGTGCAGAACAAATCCACGACCCGTTTCAACGGGGCCACCGAACAAGACATCAATACCTTCGCCCGCGGGCGGCACTGGAATTTCAAGCTGCTCGAGCAAATCCGGGAAGGTAATGCTATCTAAGGGCTTATTGATCACAAGCCCCATCGCACCGTCTGGACCATGCGCGCACATATAAATCACCGTACGTTGAAAGCGATCATCCATCATACCCGGCATCGCGATTAAAAATCGCCCGGTCATATATCGGTCAGTTTCCAAGTCTTCTTCTAAAAACCCTGACACAGGCACTACCTTGTTAAGTCTCGCCAAATTCTTACACGTAAGATCAGCCATCAATACGGCAGTATTATGTCATATTGATCCCGCACAGCCAAAAATAGCTCATTACGTTGGCCATCACATGCCCTCAACATCACGTTAGATCGTTAAGTTAACTTGCTATATATGGACTGCTTGGCACACATTGCCATGGCGAAAACCGTTCAAACAGACCATATGCGGCGATAGATGAATATGATACGGCACTTTCTGATCCCATTCCTGTTGACAGCCTTTGCCTGGGCTGGCTTAAGCGCGAGCGCAAACGCCAGTGAGATTGCCTCGGCGTGGGCTGAGGAAGAACAAGCCACTGTGCGTCTCATCGCGTCCCGGGATGGCCTTGGCGATGACGGTGTGGTTCGTGCGGGTATCGAGTTCGCCATGCAGCCCGGCTGGAAAGTCTATTGGCGTTCACCTGGTGATGCAGGGTTTCCACCACAGCCAAACTTCGACGGCTCTGAGAATGCCGATATTTCGCCGTTAAGCTGGCCTGTACCGCTACGATTCTCGGTTCTTGGTCTTGAAACACTCGGATACGAAGACAGCGTGATCTTGCCATTCACAGTTAAAGCCACGGACACCGCTAAGGATTCTATGGTTTCAGCGACCATTCGCTACCTGACCTGCAAAGAAATCTGCATCCCGTATGATGCCCAAGTCAGCATGACAATTCCTGCGGGGAATGGCGCGCCAACAGCTTTGGCACATATCATTGGAAAATTTGATTCCCGTGTCCCCCGAACCGCATCAGCCGCGCGCTTGAATATTTCAGAAGCATGGACGGAGCATTCTGAAAAAGGCCTATATGTTGTCGCCAATGCAACGTCAGAGATACCTTTCAAGGGACCAGATTTATACCTCGAAGGGCCTGTTGGATTAGGTTTCGGCGCACCTGCTACAAGACTTTCCAATGCCAAGCAATCGGCAACTTTACGCATCCCCGTATCAGGGTTTCTAGGTACCCCTACCGAGGCCGCTGCGAAACTTTCAGGCTCATCATTCATCTTCACATTATTGGATGGTGGCCGGGCGATGGAAGCGTCCGTGAGCCTTGGCGCATCCAAGCCCTATAGCCCCGATCATCTGGCCACAACGACGGGACAGCCCGTTACTCGTTCGATTGCCATTATCCTCGTGTTCGCATTTCTGGGCGGATTAATTCTCAATCTCATGCCCTGCGTATTGCCTGTTTTATCGCTTAAGTTCTTAAGCGTTGTGAAGCATGGCGGTGCTGCACCGGGTGATGTGCGTGCGCGCTTCCTGGCATCTGCCGCTGGCATTATTTTCGCATTCCTCGTATTGGCGGGTGCGCTGATCGTTCTCAAGTCGATAGGTGCCAGCATCGGTTGGGGCATTCAGTTCCAACACCCCTGGTTCCTTATTATCATGGCGTTCCTGGTCACCATGTTTGCCTGCAACATGTGGGGATTCTTTGAATTTCGCCTGCCGGGTGCTGTCGCATCTGCGAGCCATCAAGGAAGCAGACGCGAAGGACTTACAGGTCATTTTCTCCAGGGTATTTTCGCAACATTATTAGCGACGCCCTGCTCCGCACCATTTTTAGGGACAGCCATTGGCTTTGCATTAGCCCGTGGCAGTATTGAAATCATTTCCGTGTTTGCTGTTCTTGGCCTTGGGCTCAGTGCGCCGTATCTGCTTGTCGCAGCCGTACCAAAACTAGCCACGATGATGCCAAAGCCAGGACCCTGGATGGTGCGCCTCAAATTTGTTTTGGGGCTAACCCTTGCCGCCACAGCACTTTGGCTCTTGAGCGTCATTGCGGGCGTTGCTGGCACCGGAGAAGCCGTCGTTACAGGCATTGTCTTGGTGTTCGTTGCGGTTTGGTTGGGCAAAATCATCCCAATGATTCCAGAGATCAACAAAGCCACGCCATATGTCTTGGTTGTTGCCACCATGGCAGCCATCGCCAATGCCGAGATCAGCGACATGGATGGCCCGCTCGATACCGAGACCCCGAGTGTCAGCAAGATTGCCTGGCAGGACTTCGACCCTGCCGCCATTGAACGCATTGTCAGCAAAGGACGTATCGTCTTTGTCGACGTCACCGCAGATTGGTGTATCACCTGTCAGGTCAATAAGCGCTTCGTGCTGGAAAAGGGGCGTATTCTCGAACTGCTCAACAGCCCCGATGTCGTTGCAATGCGCGCAGACTGGACACGGCCAGATCCAGTGATTGCGGACTATCTTTCAAGCTTTGGGCGTTATGGAATCCCGTTCAATGCCATATACGGCACCCGCGCGCCTGAAGGCATCGCTTTACCCGAGCTTTTGAGTAATGGAAATGTTCTGTCCGGATTTCGCACAGCAGCGCCTGAGCAACTCGCCATCCAGTTTGAATAGCGCCTGAACATCAATTCTGAGAAAAACTCTTTGCAAGTAGGAGCAATCGCCCTATTTGAATAAGGAGCAAAACCTTATTTTCCGGGAGAAATAGAATGACCATCAACGTGGGCGACAAGATTCCAAGCACAACAATTAATACAATGACCAACGATGGCCCAGATGCCGTTGAGACGGACGCATTTTTTGCCGGCAAGAAAGTCGTCATCTTTGGCGTACCTGGCGCATTCACACCGACTTGCTCGGCGAAACACCTACCAGGCTTCGTTGCTAACGCGGCTGCGATCAAAGCAAAAGGCGTCGATACAATTGCATGTATTTCCGTGAACGACCCATTTGTCATGGGTGCTTGGGGCAAAGACCAGAATGTCGGCGATGACGTCATGATGTTGGCCGATGGTTCTGCGAACTTCGCAAAGGCAACCGACCTTGTTCTTGACCTTACAGATCGTGGCCTTGGTGTACGTTGCCAGCGTTTCGCAATGGTTGTCGATGACGGTAAAGTCACGTCGATCCATGTTGACGAAGCCGGTGCGTTTGAGAAAACCAGCGCCGAATCAATGCTTGGCGAACTCTAAGCTTAAAAGTTACTGGGCGTTGCCAAGCATGGCGACGCCCTTTTTCTATCTATCGCTCAGCACTACTTTGATATCAGTTCCTCTTCAGCAGCGTCCCAAATTGCCTGAGATGCCGCAGATTCTCTGATGAGCCAATCCCGGCAAGCTACCATCGCTGGCCTTTCTGCGCGTTCAGGACGGCAAACAAAGTACACCGATACATCCGATGGGCAGTGAATATTAAACAACCGCACAAGGCGTCCCGTCTCCAGGTCTTCCCAGACGTGCGCACTTCTAGCCAAGGCAACGCCCTGCCCTTCAAAAGCAGCCTGGATCGCCATGTTGGTATCTGGAAACCGCGTTCCGTCACGCAAAGCTGGTTGATATAAATCCTTATCAACACCGGCATAATTAAACCAATAGTCCCAACCCGGCGACAGAATACCCGAGTGGCGTAATAATAAGGGAAGCTTGCAAAGGTCTTCTGGCTTTTTAGGCATCCCGACTTTTTCCAAGAATCTTGGCCGTGCGACCGGGATAACGTAGTCACGCATCAACTCCCAAGACTTGTACCCAGGATAATTACCATCACCCATCGTGATAACGGCGTCGAGATCACCTCGTTCCAGACCCGGACGTTCGCTATGGCGCGTTGATAACCACACATCCACTTCGGGATGTTCTTCGCGAAATGCCTGCAGCCTAGGCACTAGCCATTTCACCGCAAGCGAAGGAAGCGCCTCAACCCTAAGCGCGGTATGGCCTTCTTCTGCTTTGATTTCATCTAACGTCTCGCCAAGATCTTCGATGAATTTATTCACGATCTCTGCCAATTTTTCGCCCGCAGGTGTCAGTAAAAGTTGCCGTGGTCGACGCTCAAACAGCTTCACGTCCCACATCTCTTCAATATACTTAATCTGATGACTAACGGCGCTTTGCGTCACATTGAGCTCGTCTGCTGCCTTGGTGAAACTGAGGTGTCGTGAGGCAACGGCAAGGGCACGTAATGCGGCAATAGGGGGAAGATGTTGCATGGGGCAATCTCAACAGTTCAAAAGGATGCATGAGTTATACATGAATAAATGCTCATGCATAAAATGAAAATCTATCCTTTGTCCTAAATTATTCATGGGAGTACATCTGGTTTCAGCAAATGACACCCCGAAACGTTCGGGTCAGACATGAGGAAAATAACATGTTCAATCGTAGCAATGACAAAAGTTTCGCAAATTGGTTCCCTGGCCAGACAGCAACACGTGACCGTTGGGGCACAGCCCTGAGCACGGAAGTCAAAGGCCGCGAATTCCAGGCTGCATCAAGCGCATCATCAAGCGCCGCTGAACGTATGCGCTGGAGCCTTGGTCTCGCCTAACAGCTAAAGTTTCTCCTTCCCTATACTCAGGGTTAGCCTCCCCTAAACTGAGTATATAAAGGGATCCCTTAAAAGGACGCGGTTGCCCCCATTATGGCCGCGTTCTTTTTTTATGCGAATTTCAGATTATTTTTGCGCAGCAGCTTCAGAGCCTAGACGTGCTAATTCATCAGCACGCTCATTCTCAGGGTGGCCTGAATGGCCTTTTACCCAGCGGAAATCAATTTCATGGTCTGCCAACGCATCATCAAGCCGGCGCCATAAATCCTCGTTTTTTACAGGTTTTTTAGCCGCCGTTTTCCATCCGTTGCGCTTCCAGCCATGAATCCATTTTGTAATCCCGTCGCGCAGATACGTGCTGTCCGTATAAAGAACAACGTTGGTTGCGCGTTTCAGTCCTTCAAGGGCCTGGATCGCTGCCATCATTTCCATGCGATTATTCGTTGTATCTGGCTCACCGCCATAAATTTCTTTTTCCTCGCTTCGCCACCGCAAGATAGCGCCCCAACCGCCCGGCCCCGGATTCCCGGAACATGCGCCGTCCGTGAAAATTTCAACGGCGTTCTTATTTTCTTCAGTCGAGGCCATACGATTCGGGTCCTTTTACATGGTAGTGGAATTCTAGTTTCTTGAGATATTCAATAGGATCTTTGGGCGTAACGAACGCGTCTTTCGGTGTATTGAGCCAATCATAAAGGCGTGTCAGAAGGAATCGCATCGCGGCCCCTTCAGCGAGAACAGGTAACGCCTGAATTTCCTTATCTTCTAATGGCCGTACAGATTGATAACCTTGCAGCAGGCGGCGTGCCTTTGTGGCATTGAAGCTAAGGTCAGGCTCAAAACACCACGCGTTCAAGCAAATTCCAATGTCGTAGGCATAGATATCATTACAGGCGAAGTAAAAATCGATCACCCCGGATAAATGCTCTTGTCTAAAAAATACATTGTCCGGGAACAAATCGGCATGGATGACGCCGGTTGGCAGGTCAGACGGCCATGAACGCTCCAGCCGGTCCAGATGTGCTGTAAGCTTTTTAAACAATCCAGCCTTAATATTATCCACATCTTGCACACCAGCATCTAACGTGGCACGCCAAGCAGAGACGCCCAGCGCATTTTCACGTTTGATCTGAAAATTTTCACCGGCCGTATGAAATAATGCCAATGCTTCACCCACGTGACGGCAATGCTGGACGTTCGGACGTTTCGGCCACATTCCAGGCAGAAAGCTGATCAAAGCCGCAGGGCGGTCAGATAATTCTCTCAGAGTTTCTCCAGCCTTGGTTCGAATCGGCACCGGACACGGCACACCATGTGCGGCCAAATGATCCATCAATCCGAGAAAAAATGGCAGGTCTTCAATGTTCACCCGTTTTTCATAGAGTGTCAAAATAAATGGGCCTTGTGTGGTCGTTACCAGAAAGTTCGAATTCTCGATACCTTCCGCAATCCCCTTGCAGGACAAAACTTCGCCAAGATCATATGCCCCCATAAAGGCGATCAGCGCGTCATCATCTATTTCAGTATAAACAGCCATTCAGGCGTTTTAAGCGTTGATGAACGGGCCGCCAAGCAAACATCGAAAATACGAGCGTTTTTCATGTCATTTCGTTATAGTTCGGCCTGAATCCTTCTCGCAATGAAAGCTTTAAACGCGCATGATCGCCGTGCCCAAAAATAACCGTCGTCTTAGCCTCTTCAGCGCAAGCACCTGCGCTGTCGCTATATTATGTGCAGCTTCGGTTCATACAGCACATGCATCTATTCCACCGTTCGAAGAGCAAGCGCCAAAGATCGACCGACTATCTGCCAGCCCGAATGTCCTTCGCGCCCAAAAAGCGCTGTCGAAACTTGGGCTTTATCTTGGACCAGAAGATGGTCATCTAGATCAGGCAACGCGCGCCACCATCCGCATTTATCAGCGCGCGACCGGCATAGACATCACTGGCCGCATCACACTCGATATGATTGGCAAACTTGAATACGCCGTTAGCGTCCGAAAGCTTATGCGCCAACTCGAAGAAGCCCGCTCCAAAAGTATCACAGATGCGCGCTCTAAACTTCTGAGCCATCCAGTGACGCGCGACCTGATCAAATCAGGTAAATCTGATGACGTCGCGGACCCGACACGAGATGCGACTCAGTGTTTTGATCAGCCAACCACAATGTGCCTGCTCAGCGAAGCTCTCGAGAGTGCCAAAGCCATCGGCAAGGCGGAACTCAGAGATTGGGTGTTGGGTGAAATTTTGATCGCTGAAGCGCGCGCCGGATTAGGCGAACGAGCGATGGAAACTGCATCTCGGATTAATGACCCACGCTTGGTCATGGTGGCGCTTCGCGACATCGCCGAAGCTCAGGCCGCTGGTGGCAATCCAGAAGAAGCACTCGCAGCCGCAGATATTATTCCAGACCCTGACAAACAAGCAGATGCGTTTACAGCGATTGCCAAAATACAGGTGCGACGTGGCGATAAAAATAACGCGCGGCGCTCTGTCGAGAAGATGCTCAGCGACATCGATAATGTCAGCGACCGACTAAAACAAATTGCGCTGCGTACGCGTGCTGCCGTCATCCTGGCAAACGCGGATGCCAGGGACGAAGTCGAAGTTGAATTGACCATCGCAGAACAACATGCCCACACACTCCCACGTGACTGTTCTAAAAGTGCGGGGATACGCTACGTCGCATCGGCCCTAGCCGATATGCAAGAAACTGCACGTGCGCTTGAGATGCTAGAATCCGTATCAAGCCCATCCGACAAAATACCAGTGCTGATGTCTGCCGCCGAGGCACAAGCGCGTGCAGGTGATACGGCAGCGGCACTGGCCACAGCATCAAGTATTGAAAACGTCAGATACCGCGCGATTGTACTGGGTCGTATCGCCTTGGCGCAGTCCAAATCGGGCCAAATCGAAGACGCAGACACAACGCTGGATATTGCGATGGCCGCGATTGATCACATTGACCGGCCTTATACCAGATCATTTGCAATAAGCCGGATCGCACTTGCAATGATACAAGTTCATGCCGGTGATGGCATCGATAGCGACTCCGCAAAGGGTTTTTTAATTGCCGCGAAGCGTGCCGTAGAAGCGGCAAATCTTATCAATGACCGGCGCTTAAAAGCACGTACATTGTGGCTTATCTCTGTACGCCAACGCGCGTTGAACGACCCAAACTGGGAAGCAACNNCAACGGCAGAAGTAACCGGCGCACTGAGTCAGGTTTGGATGTTTGCAGGGCTCGCTGAAGGGCATGCGTTAGCTGGCGAAAGCGAGGCTGGGTGGCGTGCTTTTGAACATGGTGTCGAGATTGCGCGGACCATCGACAATGCATGGAGCCGGGCGCGGACATTGGCGAAACTCGCCAGCACCCTGATCTGCCTTGTTGATCCCGGACTCGGACATTTGCTTGAAAAACCTTAAGCCGCAATATTCTCAAGGCTTGCTTGTCGATGCCGGACGCGTCCTCTACATTCCTCTGACACTGTTACTAAAAGGATAATTGTCCATGGCCGAGCCAAAAATCGCACAAAAAGAACCGTATGTCGTCGACCTTGAAGAAGGAAAGAAATACGCATGGTGTTCTTGTGGTCTAAGTACGACACAGCCTTTTTGTGACGGGAAACATAAAGACGCCGATATGGCACCTGTCGTATTTACAGCTGAAAAGACCGGCAAAGCCTATTTGTGCGGATGTAAACACGCTGCAAAGAAGCCGTTTTGCGACGGCACGCATTCAAAGATTTGATGATGCCCCGTATCTTTCATTCCCTTATTATATTACCACTGCTTGTTCTTGCGGCGTGTCAGACGCCTGACATTCCTTTTCTTAAAAAGGATGTGATCCTTCAGTGTCCTAATTATTTTATTCTTGAAGACGCTGCGGCACTGACCCAATACCGTGAAGGCCCCAGCCGCGATATTACAGACGTGGAATTCCGCGCGCAGATCGGTGAAATGGAATTGACGTGCTTAACTGAAGTGGATCCAGATTCAAACTCTGGAAGTATGACGATTGAGGTTTCACCCATCATTGCCGCAGAAATGGGACCTGCGAATCAAATCGAATCAGCAACAATCCCGTATTTCGTCATCGTTACAGATCCAAATAAAGAAATCTTATACCGCGAAGAATTGGTGGTTGATGTGTCTTTTAAGCTCAACAAAACTCAGGTTATTTTCAAAGCGCCTCCCACATCGATAGAGATTCCGATCACACCAACGATACGAAGCAAATATTATCTGATTTACAGTGGCTTTGAGCTCACCCGCGATCAGGTCGAGGACAATCGAAAGGCGATTCGCGACCGCCTTCAGTAAGACTGCGTCCTTCAGGCCTCAACTCAACACTCCAAACTGGCATTTTCTAAGCTTTTCCCCGCTCAGCATGCATCTATTATATCCACAATCGACTTCAGTTGACCGGGTCAGTGGGTTCTGTAATTATCTATTTGAAGA
>DGOK01000077.1:0-13268 GCA_002389385.1 Rhodospirillaceae bacterium UBA4468
CTTTCCAGCTTAGCCTTTACATCGGTCCTAAGAACTACTTAATTTACATGCTCACCTTTAAAAAAGTGTGTTACTGAGCTAGTGGATTAATATCCAGCACAAAATCTGATGCAAATGCCGCAGTTACCTAATGCCGTCGCTTGATTTGAAGCCACTATTCATCCGCAGGTTCAAAGTGGTGTAAGTTTCCTCACTCCATTTAATGGCACCGCAGGCGCCAGATCTTGCGGAACATGTACAGCTTTAGCTGCATCCTACTCATCTGTATCATTTGGGCAAGATGGCCCTTCTGGAGCCTTTAGAGGGATCACATAGGCTTGGTTGTATGCGGAAGAGGGACGACGACCATACTGAATGTACCCAGCCTCACGCAGCTTCTTGATTTGGAGGGAGATAGAGGGCTGTGTGATGCCAAGTTCACGCGCCAACCTCTCTTGACCCACGAAGGTTATCCGCGTCCTCTTGTTCGCAAACAGACACATTGCGGCCAGGACGCGGAATGCTGCATGGCCGAGATTGGGGTCGACGATCGCCCAGACGGGAACCATAGCGAACGTCCTGAGGTCAACCGGGGTCGGTGCATCAGTCTTAAACTTTGGCACTTGGACGTCAAAGGTCACATTACCGACGTCGAATGGTTTTGAAATACTCATTTATAGATATACCTGTTCGGCAGCTTCGCAGTCTGAGGAGAATGCTTGCTCACTTTTTGGGGGTATGGCTTCTCTATCCGAGGCCTCCCAGCCATAGGCACCAGCTAGCATCCTATCGAAGTCGGCGCTGGACAACATAGACCTGGTGATAGGCTCAATGCCGGCGTCGGGAAAGTCCGTCTCAATGAGCCGCTGAAAATAGTGCTCGGCGAGTTCACTGGAGGGGCAGTAAAGCGATGCGCGGGTATTGGCGAGGGCCGACATATCTACAATGTTATCACGCTAATCTATTCCATAGGCGCTGACATCAAACAATCTCGTCGGCTGGAAAACAGTTAAATGGCCTGATTGGAGATATTCTTGATCATTCAACGATCGAAGCTGGGCAAGTTGATCTTGATATTGATAAGGTCTTGCCAAGCGTGGTCGTCATGCAAACGCTTCCTTTCATCAAACATCTTATCAAGAAAAAACCAGGTTATCGTGACTCGTAATTTTCAATCGACCAAAAATGTGTCCGTTGATACAGCGCGTTTAAGTCAGATACTTTTTAATTTTCTTTCGAACGCGGCCAAGTACAACAAAATTGATGGTCAAATTAAAGTTGGTACTCAGGATATGCCTGATGGGCACGTTCGCATCTATGTAAAGGATACCGGTATTGGTATTCCATCCGCCGTTCAGAAACATGTTTTTAGTGCTTTTGAGCGAGGCAATAACTACGCCCCTGACATCTCGGGTGCTGGCCTTGGGGTATCAATCTGTAAATCACTGACAGAGAAAATGGACGGCGAAATTGGTTTCGAGTCAACCGTCAACGTTGGCTCTCATTTTTGGGTTCAATTTAAAGCTGCGGCTGCCTGTCAGCTACATCTCAATTGTACAAACACCTGGCGAAGCATCCGCTTCAATCATCTCTTGAGCCGCAATCACGCCTTCAAGGCTAAACGTGTGTGTCGCACCAACTCTATGTTGCAGCTGCCCTTTTGCGAGCATCTCAGTGATTGCCGCAAAACTGTTTTTAAGCGCGTCACGGGGCAAGCCATAGATCGAATAGGGGCGCACAGTGATATTCTTGAACATGAAGTCCAGGAACAGCATGACCGGCTCGGCAATGGCATCAGAGCTATAGGATGTTACCATACCGTTCACGACAACGATCTTTGGCAGCATCGATATGTTGGCACCAAACGCAACTTCGGACACCCGGTCAACACCGCGACCATCTGTAATTTCAAGCACGCGGGCGACCACATCTTCATCACGGTAGTTGATGACATGATCAGCGCCTAATGACGCCGCATACGCGAGGCCCTCGGCTTTGCTTCCTGTCACAATGACCTTGGCACCGCCAAGCTTTGCCATCTGCACGGCATAGGCACCAACACGACCGCCACCACCCGAAACCAATATCCATTGACCATCCACGGGGCCATCAGAATAAATGCTATGGTATGCAGTTACTGCGGGCACACCTAAGCAGGCGCCATCCAATAGGGTGGTGCCATCAGGAATCGGCACAGCCATCCATGCGGGCAGGGTGCAGTATTCGGCCGCTGTCCCGCCAGACCGCCGGGCTTGTGCGCCAAAGATCCAAACGTTTTGATCAATCTGGGACGAATCAACGTTCGTCCCCACAGCCTCAATGACGCCCGCACCATCATTATTTGGGGTGATAGTTGTCAGCGCACCTAACTCTCGGCCAGAACTACGTCGTTTTACATCCGTCGGATTAACAGCGGAGTAGGCGACACGTATCAGCACATCATCCGGTCCTGGTGGTGTTGGCTCAACATCAATAAGGCTAAGAACGTCACGTGCAGCGCCAGCTTGGCTGAATTGGATGGCTTTCAAAGGGGGCTCTCCTGATGGGAACATGTGAATAAAACAGTGTTTTCGTTGCATTATTGTCAGGAACAGTGCGCAAGATTCATGGCGCAGTCCTAGTACATACTTATAATTATTTGGGGATGAAACAAGCCTCAACGTTGCGTTATCCATTGCCAACAGCGAAATCTCGCGTATCTTCTGTAGAATAGTGTTCTTTTATCCGGAGGCTAAAGCCATGCCTGACGTTCGCATCTATCAACCCGCCAAGACCGCAATGCAATCGGGACGTGGAAACGTCAAGAAGTGGGTCCTCGAATTTGAACCAGGATCCGCCAAGGTCACCGATACGCTGATGGGGTGGACCGGGTCACGTGATACACGCGGTCAGATCCGTATGCGCTTTGTAACGAAAGAAGATGCCGTCGCTTTTGCGAAAAAGAACAGCTTAAGCTTTCAGCTCTCTGATCCAAAGAAGCGCAAGATCACACCGAAAAATTATTCTGACAACTTTGCCTTTGGGCGCAAAACATTGTGGACCCACTAATGCGGCGCGTTGTTGGCGTCGCCGTCGTACTCGGTCTCGCATTCTCAGTTTCCGCAGGCCACGCAAGTTTCTTTGATAAGCTCAAAAGCACGGTTGATACGGTAACACAGGGCGCCACGGGCGGCAGCACTAGCTCAAACGCTACATCCAGCCTCGGTACAGATCAAATCATCGCAGGCCTTAAAGAATCGCTCCGTGTGGGGGCCGAGAAGGTTGTCTCACAAGTCGGTGCTGCTGATGGCTTTAATGCTGATCCTGCCATTCACATTCCATTGCCCAAGCAATTGACCAAAGTTCAGGACATTATGCGCAAGTTCGGCCTGTCCGCACTGGCTGATGATGTTGAGCTTAACCTCAATCGCGGCGCCGAAGAGGCTGCTCCCAAGACCAAAGAGTTAATCTGGAAAGCCGTCAACGAGATGACAGTTGAAGACGCCAAACAGATTTATGATGGACCGAATGACGCGTTCAAAGTACTTTGAACGCGTCGCCTCAGCGGACCTCATGGCGACCGTTGAACCCTTCATTGATAATGCGCTCAAACAGGTCGGTGCGATTCCGGCGTATGACAGCCTTATCAGTAAATACAAAGGCTTGCCGCTTGTGCCCGATATGAAAGCCGACCTTCAGGCGCACGCCACGCAACTGACGTTGGATGGTACTTTCCATTACCTAGCAAAGGAAGAGGCCGACATCCGCGCCAATCCTGCTGCACGGACAACGGACATTCTTAAAACCGTGTTTGGGGCCAAGTAAAAATCCACCTCACTCTATGCTCTCAAGCATTGCACAGGCTGTCCGACGAGGGTAGTTTCCCCCTCAATGCGCCCGTAGCTCAACTGGATAGAGCACTCGCCTTCTAAGCGAGATGTTGCAGGTTCAAGTCCTGCCGGGCGCACCATTCCTTTATACTATGCACGAAAAAGGGAGGCTTGCGCCTCCCTTCCGTGATTATGCTGGCGTTTTCACCAGGACCTTATGGTCAATGTCAGGTAGGGGTGCAAAGTTTCCTTTGCGATCCAATACTCACATTCTGGCGATAACGCGTTACACTAAAATCACTAGACATTGGATCACCTCCTTTCGATTGTTAAAACCTAAGTCAAATTAGCCACAAAAGTGAATGATATATCAAGTTAAAGTTTGTACATATTTACTAGCAGGCAGGCACAAGCACCTCAAAATTTTTAAGGCAGAGAGTGTTCGTGAATTTCAGTGATTTCTTAGGGGCGTCTTAAAGGCGTTTAGGCTGCTGATTCAATGTCTATATTGTCGTGGGCGGCATGATGGAACATATCTAAATCACCCCCGCTGAGCAGCGGAAAGTCTTCTTTCCAGCTGTTACAGCAAGATGATGCATATGCAGAATATGAAGCGCTCATAGAAAGTATGGTGATGAGCGCGATAATGGAAATATTCTTAGTGAATTTTCAGTCATCATAGCGTCGCTTAAAACGTAAAAAACGTATCAAGCTTAGCCTTTTTTACCGATCGACGTATTATTGGCGTTAGAATTTGCCGTCGCAGAGACCTTTTCTTTGGCTTTTTTAGGCTTCTTCGCTTCTTTGTTACCGTACTGGTTATTACCTTTACCCATTTTAACACCTCAAATTTGCAGCAAGTCAGGTCCTCAGACCCAAAGACAATAACTTGCGGCGGGTTATCCGTAGATCAGCGCTCTTCGCACGACCCCGGTGCACCAACCCTATGCTTTATTCACTGATTAGCAATTTGAAGCGGCGCGGGAAGATCTCAAGTAACCAAAAGCTCGACGGTTAAGCAGTGTTTTGACTCAACTAGACACGCGCTCGGAAATCGCCAGTATCCTGTACATTTCACGCAAGACAGGCTTTTCGATAAGTTTGCCGTCAATCACAACAAGTCCTGTATCGGCTTCTTCAAAAGCATTTATGACCCGCCGCGCATGATCGACTTGAGCCTGATCTGGGGTAAAGACGTTGTTGAGGATAGGGATCTGCTTGGGATGGATAGAGCCTTTGCCACTAAACCCAAGATCAAGTGCCAAGCCGGCCGCATGCTCCATACCAACCGAGTCTTCCAGATCAAGGAACGGTACATCAATCGCGTCGACTTCGATGCTTGCCGCCGCATGGACAACCCGCGACCGTGCATAGAGCAAAGGCTCCCACGCATTTTTACACCGCAGTTCTGCCGCCATATCCACACCACCAAAGAACAACGCATCAATGCGAGGGCTAGCACGCGCAATATCATGGACGGCTTCCAATCCGGGGTTGGTCTCAATGATGACATGAAGCCGCGTAGCGTGACCTCGCTCGGTTAACAAATTGTCGAGCCAGATAACTTCGTCCGGTGTGCGTACTTTTGGCAACATGAGTGCAGGGGGCGGCGTGTCGGTTTCAAGAACGGCCTGAACATCCGAAAGTCCAAAAGCTTCACGCAGGCAATTAATACGGACAATCCGCTCAACGCCGTCATTGGCTTGTGGTTCAGCGAACAACGCCATGGCATTTCGCCGCGCTTCTGCTTTATCTTTTGGTGCAATACCATCTTCAAGCTCAACACAAACGATATCGGCACCGCATGCCAGGGCCTTTGGGTACATTTCAGGCTTAAGTCCCGGGGTAAAAATAAAACTACGGCGAGGTACGAGAGGGCGCTCAACTTTTGGCATTATTTGTTGTTCCTTGGATCAGATATCAGAATCTATGATCAGCTTTGAATCCAACCAAGAATTACTCAATAGAAAATTGACGGTCATTATAAGCAAAATAAAGCATCAGGTAATGATCTGAATGACGGTTAGCTGACGTAAAGGGTGTATATTCGCTTTTTGACGTTCACTTGGATTGAGTATTACCCATGCATTTCATCAAGATCACGTTGCTTGCCGTTATTTGCTCGTTGGCCGTCACAGCCTGTTCACTGTTTGGCAATGAGAGCGTCAACGTTGCCCCATATCAGACCCTTGAGAAGGATGGCGACTTCGAAGTGCGCACGTATGAGCGCCTCATCCTTGTCAGTACAACAATGCCTGAAGGTTTGGACAGCGAGTATGGTCCTTTTCGTAAGCTCTTCGACTACATCTCAGGGAACAACGAAAAATCTGAAGAGATCGCAATGACGGCGCCGGTATTTTTAGACCAGTCCGCACAGGCAACCAAAACCATGTCATTTGTTCTGCCTGTTGATTTCGATCTTGCCACAGCCCCGCTGCCAAAAGACTCAGCCATAGAACTCACCGAGCGCCGGAACTATAAAGTTGCGGTTATATCTTTCAGTGGTTTCTTAAATCAGGACAATATTTCAATGCACCGCGCCGAGCTGCAAGAATGGATCGCGGGTAGAGGATTTAAAGTTGTAGGGGAACCAAAAGCAGCAGGATATAACGGCCCCTTTACGCTACCGTTTTTAAGGCGCAACGAGGTTCTCATTCCCATAGAAAACCTCTGAGCCTATGCATCGCGGTTTTATTTTGCAGCAGCATCCTTAGACGCCTGCATACGTTCTAGTGTTTCCGCTGGCCAATATTCTTTGGCATCATAAAATTCTTCTACCGCTGGAATGTCAGCATAAAGCGTCACCCACAACTGCTTACTTTTGGTGAAGATATTGATATCGGGCGGGCACGTCGCTGGATCGTCTAAAGAGCCGACGCGCCCAAACAAGAAAGCATCTCCTGCACCGCCGTAAGTACTCCACAAGGCAACTTTGCATGACGGGCACCGGAAAATCGTTTGCCTTCTACCGCTATCCGTCGGCACATCAAACCCTTCAGATTTTCCAGATAACACGTTGACCTTGGATGTTTCGATCATCGCGTTTAGGGCGTGCGCGGAACCGCTTTGACGTTGGCAATTCTTACAATGGCAGGCATGGACAAAAAGTGGGGTCTCCAACATATCAAACTGAACTTCACCACAACTACATTGACCCTTCATGTCTCACCTCCAGATTAGATTATCCGAAACAGTCGTTTTCGGTTTTTCCAACAGTACGTGGGAGAAAAGATTTAAGGAACTATTGTTCCATCACGATAGCGCGATGTGGAACATTGAGTTCATAAAAACAATTAAACNNAAACTCGTCGGCGCCTTGCTCGCTGTATTTATCTTTAGCTCAACCGGTGTCGTTGCCGAATGAAAACGCACAATGTCGCATTTCATGTTTATCAAAATGACAAAGGTCTTATGAACCTTGCGCTCAATAACATCGAGAACATGGTTAAACATTACGAAGCTAAAGGCGAGAAAGTGACGATCGAGCTGATCGCCTATGGTCCAGGACTGAATATATTTATAGATGGCAAAAGCCCTGTTGTAGCACGCATTGAAGCAATGTCTTTAGGGATTGAAAACCTGACCTTTGCCGCTTTTGGAAATACGCACAGCAAAATGAGCAAGAAAACAGGTAAAGAAATTAAATTGCTGGACGGCGTTACGATGACAAGCTCTGGCGTTGTTCGCTTGGTCGAACTTCAAGAGCAGGGATATGCCTACATCCGGCCATAGCCTAGTTTTCTTTGTCTCATCGTTGCTGACCCAGTAGGGGTGAGACAGTGAACGCCTTTGCGAGGCATCACTTCCTATTTTTGGATGTTTACGCTATATTAATCCCATGATTATGCAGAATGCTCTCATATGGACCGCGAAAGTGGTCGCGCTCTCGGTAGCGCTTTGCGTGCTTGTGCCCGGCAATGCAGAGGCGCAGAATCGTGTCAAAGGCGAATACGCCAATAGCAAATCCCCCATATACCGCGTCGGTAAAATCGATCCAAAGCTTTCCAGGCTTTGTCGTAAAGGTCGTTTCAAGCAACGTAGATTGCTGCGTTTGTCTATCGGCTTTAAAGGTAAAAAGGGAAAAGGTATCACGGGTGTCGCCCAACAGGGCTGGAACCTATATGATCCCGGCGGTGTTGCAGAACCTCGAAAAACCTATCATTTCTTTGATCAGGGCTATTCTAACTGCCGCGTTTTCGTCGCAGATACACCGCGACCACGCTGAGCCCAATAACGATTATAGAGACCGCATCTGATGACTGAATTCCTCGATCTTTTCCCGACCAAGATGGTGCGCGCTGAACTCGATGATTGCGAGGCACCGACACAAGACCTGATCAAACTGATCCGCGAGATGGAAAAAGCCAACAAAGGCCTGACCACAGATTACCGGGAAAACAATCCTCTTGAGTACGACCGCGAAGGGCCTAACTGGCTGCGCGCTCAAATCAATCAAACCGTCATCGCATACCTTCAGAGCATTGGCATTGATTATTCGGTGAACTGGCAGATCCATGCCTGGGCCAATATCAATCGCGCCGGTGATTACCATGATCCTCACAATCATCCGCACGCCTATCTAAGCGGCACGTATTATCTCAAGTTGCCGGGCGAGGGGGCCAAGAAACGTCAGCGCAGTGATGTTCGTCCGAATGCCATTACATTCTATGACCCCCGCACAGGGTTCAATATGTCGTCAATCCGCAACGACCCATATGTCGACCCGGAACTCACCGTCATGCCCAAGCCCGGCCTTCTCATGATGTGGCCCGCAGCGCTGATGCATTTCGTGCACCCGAACTTATCCGACGAGACACGCATCTCTCTCAGCTTCAATATCGTATTGAAATGGTCGGATGAGTATTTGCCGGCGCAGTCGTAAGACGGGTTTAGCGGCGTCGTCCAAGACCTAAGCTCTGACGATCTATCGCAGATGTTTTCACCGACACATAGACTTCTTTGCCGGGTTTGAGATCAAGCTCGGCCAATGCACGCCTTGTGATACGCGCAATGATCGGTGCGCCAATGTTAACGAGCACATCAACGTGCGGACTGACGCCTGGTGCCACGTGTTCGATCTCAACAACGTTGCCTTTGAAGTTATTCAACGTCGCGCTTCCTTGGGGCTTTGACGTCCCTAGAGACACATCACGGGCACGTATGCGTAATCGCATGGGTGTGCCGCGCGGGAACTCAAGCTTAGGCACCCAGATCAATCCAGCCCCGAAGCCAAGCTCGCTTAGCATATTATCTTCGTCGTGTCCCGAAACCCAGACATGGATCACGGCACCAGCTTCGAAGCGACCTGTGTGTGGGCGAAGATCAAGTCGGCTCATGATGTCTTCAACATCGCCGTTGGCAAGAGTTTTTCCATTGGCCAATACGACCATAGTATCTGCAAGCCGGATAACCTCTTCGACGGCGTGGCTCACGTAAACAATGGGGATGCCGACGTGGTCGCGAAGGCGTTCGATAAACGGCATGATGCCCGCCTTGCGGTCCATGTCGAGGGCGGCGAGGGGCTCGTCCATCAATAACAAACGAGGACTGGCGAGCAAGGCACGACCGATCGCCACACGTTGCGTTTCACCGCCAGATAAATTGGATGGATGACGATCAAGCAGTCCCTCGATCCCGAGCATCTCGGTCACATCACTTAGTGAGTGACGGCGATCATCTACCGGGACCAGCTTCATACCGTATTCAAGATTGTTGCGAACGTTCAAATGCGGGAACAATCGCGCGTCTTGAAACACATAACCGACACGACGTTTTTCTGGTGCGATATTGATCCCTTGCGCCGCATCAAACAAAACATCTCCGCTGATAGAAATCCGGCCACTTTTTGGGCGCAACAATCCGGCCAGGCATTCAACGATACTCGTCTTGCCCGTGCCTGAGCGCCCAAACAATGCGGTCAGTCCGCCATCAGATTCAAATTTTGCATTGAGCGTGAAATCACCACGTTCAATCTCGATATCAACATCAACGGTGCTGTTCAGATCATTCATCCGCCGAGCCTCGACTTCAATCGGCGTGCCATCATCTCTGAGACGAGGAGGGCGGCAAACGCGACAATGACGGAGATAACAACGAGACGAAATGCACCAGCTTCGCCGCCCGGAATTTGTGTCAGCGTATAGAGCGCGATGGGGAGTGTTCGTGTTTCGCCTGGAATGTTTGAGACAAACGTAATCGTTGCCCCGAACTCGCCCAGGCTTCTGGCAAATCCGAGGATCGCGCCCGTAAGGATACCCGGGCTGGCAAGCGGGAGTGTTACCGTTGCAAATACCCGAAGCGGGTTCGCACCCAAAGTACGCGCGGCTTGCTCGAGCCCTTGATCAACGGATTCAAGTGACAAGCGGATCGCACGCACCATAAGCGGAAACGCCATAACCGCCGCTGCAACCGCCGCACCTTTCCACGTGAAGGCAAACGTCAGTCCAAACGTGTCGAACAAGAAGCTGCCGACAATACCATTTCGACCCAGCCCCACCAGCAATACATATCCAACAACAACAGGCGGCAAGATCAACGGCAGATGTACAAATCCATCCAAAAATGATTTTCCAGGAAAAGTCTTTCTGGCCAAAACCCATGCCACAAGGATCGCAATGGGTAAGCTGAAACCGACAGCAGCTAAGGCGACTTGAAGGCTCAGTTTAAGGGCTTCAATTTCCAGATCACTCATGAACCATTCTCAACATTAAATCCGGCCTTTTGAAAGGCGGCGCGTCCTTGCTTGGAAGAAAAGAGGGCGAATACACGTTTTGCTGCATCACTATCCCGACCTTTGACCAAGGCCATAGGGTAATCAATTTGAGTATGTGTCTCTGGCGCAAACGTATAAACAACTTTGACATCCAGACTGACGATGGCATCGGTCGCATAGACAATACCCGCATTGGCTTCACCTCTGACAACGACGGCGAGGGCGGCACGCACATTCGGCATCCGAAGTGTCTTGGTTCGTAATTGGTCCCAAACGCCCAGCGACGTGAGCGCTTGTTTGGCATAGATACCTGCCGGTACATGATCCGGATCACCAAGTGCAATCCGATCCTGACCAAGCCAGTGGATCAAATCGTCTGCCGTCTTGATCGTCATGGCCGATGATGTTGGCGCGATGACAACCAGTTTGTTCCGGCTTATGACACGTGTGCTCTCGGTAACAACGAACGCATTGTCGCTGAGATAACGCATCCATTTCTTATTGGCCGAGATAAATATATCCGCCGGTGCGCCGCTGGCAATTTGTCGGGCGAGGGTGGAACTGGCTGCAAAGACAGCACGGCATTCAGTTCCAATGTGTTCTTTGCAGGTCGCCAGTAAAGCGTCGACGGCTTGCTGTGTACTCGCAGCAGCAAACACCGTCACGGGCTCACCACCGATACCCTTTCCGGGCACAGAGAACAGCAGAACAAACGAGAATAAAAAGATAGATCGCAACATGAGATGACTATACCCACGCACTCTCGGCTTTGCATCTACATTGCCGTGAAACGCCCGAAATGAATATCACAAGAAACGGGTCGATTTAGGTGTGGTGCTTTGGCTAAAACGAAAGCCATACATTCAGGAGCACACGCATGTCATTTCAAGTTTACGCACTCGACGAAACCCAATTCAAAAAATACTTCACAATGTCTGAGGCCGAGCTTGCGGAAAACAATGCCCGACTTGAGGTTGTTCAGGAACATCCCAGGACACCTTGTCGTGTCAGTCTGGACGACGCACAAATTGGCGAGACCGTCGCACTTATGAACTACACACATCAAACCGGTGCATCACCTTATAAATCTTCACATGCGATCTCTGTTCGAAAAGATGTAAAGGCCGTTCAATTACCGCCCGGCACGATCCCACACGTATTATATTCCAGGCTTATGTCGGTGCGTGGATTTGACCAAAACCACATGATGATTGCAGCGGACGTTGTCGACGGTGAAGAGCTTCAAAATACTATTGAAACTTTCTTTGCTGATACAGAGGTCGATTACATCCACCTTCATAATGCCAAACCTGGATGCTTTGCTGCAAAAGTCACACGGGCGTAAAGAAACGAATTGTTAAGAAATGCGTCGCTAGGGTTGAGGGTCATGCATTGGCCTCAAGAGACAAGAATGTCTGCCCTTCAAATCTGGCCGGATAGCGAAACCGAAGAAATTGGACGCGCATCTGGATATAACAATCGTCATAACACACGGAACAACAGTCCGATATTAGCCGCACAAATTCGCGGTCGCACATATCAAACATTGAACTGGAGCCTCAGTGGGCTTTTGGTCGGTGATTATGATTGCGTGCTCAGCGTTGGCGATACCTTTGAAATTGATCAGATCGGACGAGCGGGCAAAACCAGCTGGCCGGTGATGATACAGGCCCGCGTTTTACGCACCGGCGGACAGAGCGGCATGGAACTCGCCGCACAATTCCTCACAATCAGTGCACCTGCATTTGATATCCTTGAAGGCATACTTTTGCGCCGTCCAAACTTCCGCAGCGCAGTTTAAGAATAAAAGCTCTTTTTATTCGTCCCCCCGGCGAAGGCCGGGGTCCAGCTCAATGGCTCTCTGGATTCCGGCCTGCGCCGGAATGATGAAGATTTTAATTATAAATTCATGGCACCGATAAACATCCATACTTCGATATAGGACGAAGTGTATTTCTCTGCCTTCAATGTATATTAGCGTCCAACACACAAAACGGACGGACCCTGATGACTTCACCTCAACACAATATTGTTTTCGAAAGCGCGCTACTGTGTCTCTTGGCATTGTTGTGGGGCTCGTCATATTTACTGATCAAGGTCGCCGTTGAAACGATCCCGCCGATCACACTGATTGCGACACGAGTTTTTATCGCTGCTATCTTCTTAAGTGTAATTGTGATCTGGAAAGGGGAGCGTTTACCCCGAGACGGGAAGACCTGGCGATTACTTTTGGTGCAATCATTCCTCACCAGTATTAGGGCCTGGACTGTGTTGGCGTGGGGGCAGCAGTTTGTCGATAGCGCGCTTGCCAGTATGTTAAACTCAACATCACCTGTGTTCGTTTTTCTGATCACATTCTTTTTCACACGCCATGAAACCACGAGCTGGTTAAAGCTATTTGGTGCATGTATGGGCGTTGTCGGTGTCTCGTTAATTGTTGGCGCTGATGCGCTGCAAGGATTGGGGCAACAGGTATTGGCGCAGCTTGCCGTATTGTCTGGTGCCGTCATGTACGCAGGCGCCGCGATCTTTGGAAAAAGGTTCACACACTTAACGCCGCTGATGACAGCGACATGCACGATGATCTGGGCGTCTGTATTCCTTGTGCCTTTATCATTAGTTATTGATGAGCCATGGACACTCGCTCCCTCGACGCTGTCCATGACGGCCGCGGTTACACTGGCCTTGCTCGGAACAGGTGTCGCACTCCTGATTTATTTCAGATTACTCCGCACGCTGGGATCACTTGGCACGACAAGCCAGAGCTA
>DGOK01000077.1:13372-25923 GCA_002389385.1 Rhodospirillaceae bacterium UBA4468
TGCGTGAGTTCCTTCTCCCTTGGGAGAAGGTCTATTCACAAAGAACTTAGCGGCACGACCCCTCACCCGGCGCTGCGCGCCACCCTCTCCCGAAGGAGAGGGATAAGGCTTAAGAATACAGATCTTTCGGATCGATCTCGACGTCAGCAATCACGGTGACTTCACCATCTCGGATAGCTTTGTAGAAACAGCTCCGCCGTCCGGTGTGGCAGGCAACGCCTGATTGATCTACATGCAACAAAATCGTGTCGTTGTCGCAGTCCCAGCGAAATTCCTTGAGCATTTGTACTTGCCCAGAGCTTTCGCCTTTACGCCAAAGTGCGCCCCGTGAACGTGACCAGTAACATACCCGGCCCGTAGACAACGTTTCACGCACGGCGTCGGCATTCATCCACGCCATCATCAGGATTTCGCCTGTATCAGCTTGTTGTGCAATCGCAGGGATAAGACCGTCATCGTTAAACGCGAGCTCTGCGATGACGGCATCTGTCGTGTCTTGTGACATCACTTTCTCGCAGCGTTGAAGCGATCAAAACCGGCTGACAATTCATCAATCAGGTCGGATGGATCTTCGAGGCCGATGTGATAGCGCACCGTCGGACCTTTGCCATCCCAAGGACGGGCTGTGCGCAGCTTGCCTGGATAGCATGACTGCGTGAGGCTTTCATAACCGCCCCAGCTCGCACCAATACCAAACAATGCATAACCGTCCATCATGGCTTCGACAGCAGCCTTTGGTGCTTCGACAAACTCAACACCAAATAAGCCACTCGCACCACTAAAGTCGCGTTTCCAAATTTCATAACCTGGATTGCTTGGTAGTGCAGGGTACATGACCCGTGCGACTTCATCGCGGCTTTCAAGCCATGTCGCGACTTCGAGCGCGTTTTTCTGATGTTGTTCAAGGCGAACACCAATTGTCCGTAATCCGCGCTGCCCTAAATAGCAATCATCTGGACCTGCGTGATATCCGTAGGTGTTGGCGATACCTTTAAGCATCTGAAAGTGCTCTTCTGTATTAACAGTAACGGTGCCTAGCATCGCATCAGAGTGGCCGACTGTATATTTTGTCGCCGCTTCAATCACGAAATCAACGCCGTGCGAAATCGGCTTATAAAAGTATCCAGATGCCCATGTATTATCGATCAAGCTGAACACACCCGTTCCTTCGAGTGCGCCGGTGATGGCAGGGACGTCTTGTACTTCAAATGTCAGCGAACCGGGGCTTTCCATAAATACGAGAACCGTATTAGTACGTAAGAGGTCCTTAATACCCGCGCCAATCTGTGCGTCGTAGAATTCTACTTCGACACCCATTTTCTTCATGATGACACCACACACACGGGAGCGGGTCGGCCCATAGACCGTGTCCGCGATCAAAACATGATCGCCATGCTTAACAAGAGTGCAAAACGTCGCCGCAATTGCCGCCAGACCAGAAGGATAAGACACAGACTTATGCGCGCCATGGAGAGCAGACACGGCTTGCTCGAACGCAAACTGTGTTGGCGTTCCAGAACGGCCGTACTGCGCACCTTCATAAGGCGGCTGATCACGCGTCTCAAATGCGTTCATAGTCGGGAATGTGATCGTCGATGCGTGGTAAACGGGCGGGTTCACAACCCCATGATTTTCCAGTGGATTACGGCCAGCATGCGTAATAATAGTGTTTTCGCGGTAGTTCTTCATAGATTTTTTTGACATTAATTTTCGTCCAAATTAAATTATTTTAGCAGCATAAACGACTAGCCGGGCGTTGGCGATAGGGACGTTGAGCGTTTTTCGGTGCGTAGGTTAGAGTTATTCAAGTCTTGGATGTATTAAATAATGTTATGATAACATTAGTTTTCGTCTTGAGAGTGGTTTGGGAATCGTGTTACGGATTCACGTCTCTTAATAAAAGTTAATGTTTAGAAAGAGGCAACGATTTCATTAATAGAAGTTTTCAGGGAGCTTTATACACATGAAGAAGTTACAAATTATTTCAGCCGCGGCTGCCGTCATGGCACTCGGCGTAACAGCCGCTAGTGCAGGTACGTTGCAAGACGTACAAGCACGTGGCGAACTTCGCTGCATCGTTTCAACGGGTCTTGCTGGTTTTGCTTACACCGATTCAGCTGGTGTTTATCAAGGCTTTGACGCTGACTTCTGCCGCGCGACAGCTGCTGCAGTTCTTGGTGATGCAAGCAAAGTTAAGTTCGTTCCAGCAACGGGCAAGACACGTTTCACAATACTTAACTCAGGTGAAGGTGACGTCCTTTGGCGGAACACAACTTGGACATTCGTTCGTGACGTTGACGTTAAACTGACATTTGTCGGTGTTAACTACTATGATGGTCAGGGCTTTATGGCTCCAAAATCACTTGGTGTTAAATCAGCTAAAGATTTAGATGGCGCAACAGTTTGTATTCAAACTGGTACGACAACTGAATTGAACCTGGCTGACTTCTTCCGGAGCAACAAGATTAGCTACGAGCCTGTTCCGATTGAAACAAACGACGAGTCACGCACAAATTATCTTGCGGGTCGTTGTGACGTTTACACAACAGACGCATCTGGTCTTGCTGCAACACGTTCAACGTTTCCAAATCCAAAAGATCACGTGATCCTTCCAGAAATCATCTCTAAAGAGCCACTCGGTCCAGTAGTGCGCCACGGCGATGACCAGTGGGGCGACGTTATCCGTTGGGTTCTTAACGCAACACGCGGTGCTGAAGAGCTCGGCGTCACACAGGCAAACGTAGCTGAAATGGCTAAAGGCACGAACAATCCGGAAATCAACCGGATGCTCGGTACCGAAGGCGATCTTGGCGCGATGCTTGGTCTCCAAAAAGATTGGGGCCAAAAGGTTATCGGTGCAGTTGGTAACTACAGCGAGATCTTTGAGCGTCACATCGGTAAAGATACTGACATCGGTCTAGATCGCGGCTTGAACGCACTTTGGACAGATGGTGGTATTCAATACTCACCACCATTCCGTTGATCGGAATATCGCTCGCTTAGGCGAGTGATTTGAGCTTCGAGGGCGGATGCATGGTTAGCCCAGCATTCGTCCAAAGAAGGTCACACTCCAAACATCGAAAGCCAACAAGGCACAAAATATCGATGACGGAGTAGGGAGATGTTGCAAGGCCGGACCATTCACCGACGTCCTTGCTATGTGTTTAACCGGGGACGGACGACAGATGAATACGACCACCGCGGACAGCGATGTCGCTAAGCAGTTAGCTCTCAGCAAAATTTGGAACAATCGTGAAGCCCGCTCTGTTATTTTACAGATACTCACGATGGCCATCTTAATTGGATTTTTCGCCTTTATTATAACGAACGCTATAAGCAACCTGGCAGCCGTTGGCAAAACCTTTAGCTACGATTTCCTTTCACAACCCGCAAGTTATGACATTAACCAGTCGCTGATTGCCTATACATCTCGGGACACCCATTTCAAGGCTGGTCTGGTTGGCTTAATCAATACAGGATTAGTTGCAATCAGCGGTATTGTGCTTGCGACAATTCTTGGGTTTCTCCTTGGTGTGTTGCGATTATCACCAAACTACTTGTTGAACCGTATCAGCTATTGCTTCATCGAGTTCACACGGAACGTGCCAATTCTTCTGCACATCCTACTTATTCATGGCATCATCGTTCATTCATTGCCGAGACCAAAATTGGCGAGCGTTGAATGGAATCTTGCTGATCTGTTCTATCTGTCTAACCGTGGTGTTTTTACACCGAGACCCATTCCAGATGATTTACTCTGGATATCGGGGGTTGCCCTTGCCTTAGGCATTGGATTTACAATCTGGTTTCGCAAATATGCAAAACGGATACAAGATTCAACGGGTAAAATTTATCCCGTATTCCTAATTTCGATTGCTGCGATTATTGGTTTACCAGTCCTCGTCTTCTTTGTAACAGGCTCACCTGTCACATGGGACATTCCTGAGTTTAAGCGCTTTAACTTCCAAGGTGGTATGGTGTTGCTACCAGAATTCATGGCGCTCTGGTTAGCACTTTCGTTATACACTGCAGCCTTCATTGCTGAGATCGTACGAGCCGGTATTCTTTCGGTCAGTCACGGACAGTGGGAAGCAGCGTGCGCTCTTGGTATTAGGCGTGCCCGGATCCTCAACCTGGTGATTATCCCGCAAGCACTTCGCGTGATCATTCCACCGTTAACCAGTCAATATCTGAACCTCACTAAGAACTCGTCACTCGCAATTGCCATTGGTTATATGGATATTGTGGCAACGATTGGTGGAATTTCACTGATGCAAACCGGTAAAGAAATGGAGACGATGATCATCGTAATCGCAATTTATCTATCGATTTCGCTGTTAATCTCCATGTTCATGAACTGGTACAATACACGCATTAAACTGGTAGAGCGGTGAGGGAGAAAGATTATGAGTGAAGTAACCCAATCCTACGTGCCAGGGACCCATCCGGACATGGCACCACCTGCAGGCCAACGTGGTATCCTGCTATGGCTCAGGAAGAATCTATTTTCTTCATGGGCTAACTCGATCATGACGATTGTTGGCATTTACTTGCTGTATAAAATCGTTCCACCGATGTTTAATTGGGCGGTTGTAGATGCTGTTATGTACGCAGGTAACCGTGAAGAGTGCCAGGCACTCGGCAGCGGTGCGTGCTGGGCGTTTATTAAAGATCGATATCGCATTCTGATTTATGGATTTTATCCTGAAGAATTAAGATGGCGTGTTGATGTATCATTCCTGCTTTTATGCGCAGCACTGGTGCCAATTCTGTTTGATAACGCACCGATGCGGAAACCATGGATGTTATTCTCGGTTTCTTATCCGTTTATTGCGGGCTGGCTTTTGCTCGGCGGCGCAGGCCTGACACCCGTTGGCACTGACGAATTTGGCGGCATGATGCTGAACACCGTCGTTGGTGTAACAGGTATCGCGTTCTCGCTTCCACTTGGCATCTTGCTTGCGCTGGGGCGACAATCCCACTTGCCTATCGTGAAATCAGTTTCAATGTGCTTCATCGAATTTATTCGTGGCGTGCCATTGATTACGTTGCTGTTCGTGGCGTCGACAATGTTGAACTACTTCCTGCCTCCAGGAACGACGTTTGATCTGTTACTTCGCGTCCTGATCATGGTGACACTCTTCTCGGCAGCATATATCGCCGAAGTGGTTCGCGGTGGGTTACAAGCCATACCAAACGGTCAATATGAAGCGGCCAACAGTATGGGTCTGAAGTACTGGCAGTCGATGCGTCTAATCGTTTTACCGCAAGCTCTCAAGATTTCTATTCCAGGTATCGTCAACACGTTCATCGGTCTGTTCAAAGACACGACGCTCGTGCTGATCATCGGTCTCCTGGATATTCTTGGGATCGGGCGTTCATCAATGGCGGATGCAAAATGGAACGGCCTCTCAAATGAGGTTTATATCTCCATTGCCATATTCTTCTTCATCGCTTGCTTCGGTATGTCACGTTACTCGATCTACCTCGAAGGCAAGTTAGACAAAGGCTACAAGCGCTAAAGCGCGACCAAGGAAAAAAGGGCTTAAAAAATGGCTGAATCAAATGCAGCATTTGCCACATCAGCGGAAGACGATGATCTAATTGTCATCAAGGATATGCATAAGTGGTACGGGGACTTCCACGTTCTCAAAAACATTAACCTCACAGTTAAACGGGGCGAGCGGATCGTTGTTTGTGGTCCGTCGGGTTCTGGTAAATCCACCATGATCCGGTGCATCAACCGATTGGAAGAGCACCAGAAGGGTCATATCTTTGTCGATAACATCGAGCTGACAAACGACCTCAAACAGATTGATGCGATCCGACGTGAAGTCGGCATGGTGTTCCAGCACTTTAACTTGTTCCCACACTTAACAGTGCTTGAGAATTGTACACTGGGACCAATCTGGGTGCGCCAAACACCAAAAGCCGAAGCAGACGAGGCTGCAATGGCTTACCTCGAGAAAGTAAAAATCCCAGAACAGGCACTGAAGTACCCAGGACAGCTTTCCGGTGGCCAGCAACAACGTGTGGCAATTGCACGATCACTCTGCATGAACCCACGTATCATGTTATTCGATGAGCCAACATCAGCCCTTGATCCCGAGATGATCAAGGAAGTGTTGGATACCATGATTGAACTCGCAGAAACCGGCATGACGATGTTGTGCGTAACCCACGAGATGGGTTTTGCAAAAACAGTTGCTGACCGTGTGGTCTTCATGGACGAAGGTGAAATTATCGAGGCGAACGAACCTCATCAATTCTTTGATAATCCTCAGCACGAGCGGACCAAATTATTCTTGAGCCAAATCCTCGGTCACTAAGCCAGCAATACGCTTATCCCAGAGGGGGGATGACAAGGCGGTCCGCCGCTCGGAAACGAGCCGGGCCGCCTTTCGTGTTTCCGCAATAGACGCATTCCTTCTCCGTTGAGAGAAGGTTAGGGTGAGGGGCCCAGTTATCGTTCTACCGGCGGGTAGAATTGCGGTGCCTCGGCACGGTCATACATTCCATAATCACGCATAACTTCGAAAATCCGGAAATACTCGGTTGTCGGATCGCTTAAGAGACTGGCCCCAAATTCCAGCCCTGATTGATAATTTGGTAGCCGTCGCCGAGTTTCAGGGTGAACCTCGTGGTCAGCTTAAGGTGGCTATCCCAATTGGCCTCGGCCAATATCACATCTTGCCTCTGATGACTGATCTCATCGAACGATACCCGAACCTACGGATCAAAACTATCCTTACCGATTGCGCTATGAAACTTGGCGAATCACAGATAGACGTCGCGGTCCGTATTGGTCAGCAGCCTGATAGCTCTCTAATGATTCGGAAATTGGGATCGACAAGGCGCATTGTGGTTGCGTCACCCGCCTATCTGGAACGCCACGGTATGCCAAAAACTCCCCATGATCTCAAAAATCATAATTGCCTGCGCCAAACCGAGGTGACAAATCTGAACAAATGGGAGTTTCATGGACCAAGCGGCTCGCTCAGCGTTGAAGCAAACGGACGGTTTGAAGTCAATAATACTCCGGCATTACATAAGTCTGCTCTAGCTGGAAACGGCTTAATCCGGGTTGGCGATTTCATCGTTGGCGCAGATATAAACGCAGGTCATCTAGTCCAGGTTCTCGGTGATTATGAACCCGCTTCAAAGAAGGAAATCAATGCGGTATATCTACAAAATCGACATCTGTCGCCGAAAGTCAGGGCTTTTATTGACACATTTGTTGATAACTTCTTGCCACACCCACCTTGGGAGCTTGCCGCAAGTTGACCCAAGGAGAGGAGGGTAAGTCGTTTCAGTCAAACAATCCGAGCTTGTACGGATCATCGATCATACGCGTCTCTTGGCTATAAGGCTCAAACCCGGCGCGCTGATAATTCGGTAATGCTGTTGGGTGGTCGAGTGTGCAGGTGTTGACGATCACGCGATCAGGTCCACGTTGCCAAGCTTCATCAATAGCAACGCGTAGTAAGTAAGCACCATACCCACCTCCGACAAACTCCGGCATGATGCCAAAGTAGGCGATTTCCATGTCGTTGTTTTCGGGAATACTTAAAAGCTCGTAGTACCCGGCAGGGGTTCCGCCGACATACAAAACATAAACATCGACATTGTCA
Organism: Rhodospirillaceae bacterium UBA4468; assembly: GCA_002389385.1. Classification (GTDB taxonomy): domain Bacteria; phylum Pseudomonadota; class Alphaproteobacteria; order Rhodospirillales; family Casp-alpha2; genus UBA4479. Next base: position 21,004 of record DGOK01000077.1, read on the forward strand.
TCTTGGATGACGGCCGAGAGTGCGTCATCTGACATGACGCGCCGTTCCCACCACATGTAATCAGCACCGATGGTGTTATAGAGATACCGATAGAACGAAATCGTCGGCGGATCCGCACGCATAATTGCGATAGGGCCTTTCGGCTGACGCGGTGGCACTGAAAGTGGCGCACTGGTTATTTCCAGAAACGTAATAACCGTCTCGATTTGACCGACTTTATCGTTCATAGAGAGCTAGCTGGTCTCAATCGGGGTATCATGACGCGTTCCCCATTCTGACCAGGACCCGTCATAGATCGCTATATCGCTTTTACCGATCAAGTGGCCCGTAAATGCGATCACACACGCTGTCACGCCTGAACCACATGTGGCAACCAGAGGCTTTGAGAAATCGATGCCGGCCTCTTCAAACGTCGCAGCAATCTCGTCTGCACTGCGAAAGACAAAGTTATTGTCGTTATCCATTAATTTCGGAAACGGCAGATTGGTACTTCCGGGGATATGGCCTTTACGAATACCAGGGCGCGGCTCGTCCGCAGTGCCTGCAAAGCGCCCCGCAGCGCGTGCGTCGACAACTTGTTCGCGCTGGCTCTCGCAATTATCAAGAACCTGATCAACAGACCGTACCAGTAGATTGTTATACCGTGACGTAAAATGGCGTTCGCGTGGAACAGGCGGCAGGTCGTCCGTCGGACGCCCCTCGGCCAACCACTTAGATAATCCACCATCCAGGACAGCTACATCTTCATGCCCGTAAAGACGGAACATCCACCATACCCGACATGCAGCTTGTCCGCCGCCATTGGCATCATAGACAACAATGCGGTTTCCATCACCAAGGCCCAATTTGCGGACCCGGCTTGAAAACTTCTCAGGTGATGGGACCATGTGAGGCATCTCAGACTCATCATCTGCTATATCATCAATATCAAAGAATACTGCGCCTGGAATATGGCAATCGCGATATTCAGTTTTTGCATTCCGATCAACACCGGGCAGGAAACTCGTCCCGTCGACGATGCGAACATCAGGCGCATTTAAATGCTCTGCGAGCCATTCTGTACTGACAAGGGATTCAGGATTTTTATAAGACATTGGATTACTCTAACCAGGAGGGGACAGGTAAGTTCTTGCCACGTAAGAACTCGGGGTTAAATAGTTTTGACTGATAACGGGTGCCATAATCGCACAAGATCGTAACGATCGTATGGCCTGGGCCTAATTCTTTTGCCAATCGAAAAGCACCCGCAATATTGATAGCACTGGAGCCACCAAGGCAAATACCTTCATGCTGCAATAGATCAAAAACGTAAGGCAGGGCCTCTATATCCGGAATCATAAATGGATGTTCAACCGTGATGTCTTCGACGATGTTCGTTGAGCGCCCAAGTCCAATACCTTCTGCGATTGAACCACCTTCAGATGCCTTGGCTTCACCGTCTTTGAACAGGCTGTACATGGCAGCACCAAGTGGATCAGCACAGCCAATCTGAATATTAGAATTTTGCTCTTTTAAGTATGTTGATGTACCGGCGAGGGTACCGCCTGTTCCAACAGCACAGATAAACCCATCAACCTTACCCTCAGTTTGACGCCAGATTTCTGGCCCCGTTGAAAGGTAATGGGCTTTACGGTTGGACATGTTATTCCATTGATCCGCAAATAGGCATCCGCCCTTGGCTGTCTTGGCAGTCTCTTCAGCAAGGCGCCTTGCAATGTGCTGGTAATTGTCCGGGTTGGAGAACGGCAGGGAAGGAACTTCTGTGAGCTCAGCACCGCATAGCCGCAGCATGTCTTTCTTTTCCTGGCTTTGTGTATCGGGCATGACAATTTTACATTTGTACCCGCGTACATTCGCCATCAATGCCAAGCCAATACCTGTGTTGCCCGCTGTGCCCTCAACGATTGTGCCACCTGGCCTTAAGATACCTGCTTCTTCAGCATCAAGAACCATCTGTCGCGCCGGGCGATCTTTTACCGATTGCCCCGGGTTCATAAATTCTGCTTTGCCGTAGATATCACAGCCCGTAGCTTCGGATACGCCATTCAGGCGAATAAGAGGTGTATTTCCTACGCACTCTTCAAAGCCGTTCTTGATATCCATGGATGATTTCCCTCAGTCGGAATTTATCGTTCTTTATTTTGATAAGACTATCTGTGTCACACATGGCGATCAAGCGCAGGGCGCACATTCACTTATGACCATTTAGTAAGGACTTGCTCTTTATTCAACATTAGCCACTGAAGGGCGATAATTGTCATGCCGTTATTGATCTTGTCGCTGGCAATGGCGTCGTAAGCTTCTTGTAGGCGGACCGTAAACGGGCGGATGTCTTCACCCTCGGTTTCCACGCCATGAACATCTTCAATCTTCGTGGAATCGATGCACCTCACAAAGACAAAAACGGATTCGGTCCCACTTCCAGGACTTACCAGATAATGACAGACTGGCATGAGATCACTCAATGTCGTGCCCGCTTCTTCAATAGTTTCTCGGTAAGCAACATCTGCAGGGCTCTCTCCTGGATCAATAATGCCTGCAACGGCCTCATACAGCCACGGAGATGCATCGTCAGCGAACCAAGGCGACTTCAGTGCAACGAATGCACCCGGCCGAAATTGTTCAATTAACACGACCTCGTCCCGAATATGGTCATAGGGGAGAATGCCTACGGCATGCCCCCGCTCAAACACTTCGCGGGTGATCTCATTGCCCCATTCGCCATTAAAATGACGATGGCGAAGCGTATACGCATTTAAATCAAAAAAGCCGGCGTATCCAGATTCTTTGTGCCGAATTTTAACGTCAGACTTGGTATATTTTGGATTTTTTATGAAACCTTTATTTGCGAGCATTCCGTTTTTGTCCAGTGCCTGATATAGTAGATCTCTACTTTTCGCCGACCCAAAATTTCCGGAGATACAAATGTCTGAAGAAGAAGCAAGCGTTCTAGCTGAAATTGATTCCCGTGGTGTAGCTACTGTGACCCTCAACCGACCGCACGTAAACAATGCCTACGATGGTGCAATGGTATCGGCTTTGCTTGACGGAGTCCGCGCCTTAGGGGCAAACGATGACGTTCGGGTTATTGTCATTAAAGGAAATGGAAAACATTTTCAGGCGGGTGCTGATCTGTCTTGGCTTGAAAGTGTCCGCCAGGGCTCACCTGAAGAGAATCTTGCCGTTTCAAAACGCACCACGGATGCCGTGCGTGAACTGGATGCATGCATGAAACCAACCGTGGCATTGGTCCATGGGGCCTGCTTTGGTGGAGGAACGGGTGTGATTTCAGCGTGTGACGTCGTTGTCGCTACAAAAAGCGCGCTTTTCTCAATTGCCGAAGTTCGTTTGGGCTTACATGCCGGTCCGATTATTCCACAACTCGCCGCTGCGATCGGTCCAAGGCAAGTCAGACGTTATGCCGTCACAGCTGAGCGATTCGGTGCCGAAACCGCAGAAAAGCTTGGCCTGGTCCATAGTGTCTGTGATGACGATGCATTGGAGCAAGAAGGCGCAAAGATCGTTGATGCCATCTTGATGAATGGGCCAACTGCCATGGCCGAAACAAAACGTATCTTATTTCAGACATCCGGCCTGTATATCAATGACAAATTAGCTGCATCCCTTGCCAGCAGCCATTCTTTACAACGGCAAACAGCTGAAGCCACCGAAGGCCTAAAGAGTTTTCACGAGAAACGGGCAGCAAATAGGTACAAAAAATAAAATAAGATCAAAAACTAATCGTAATTCATATGATTACTGTGCTATTTTATACTCAACGGTCCAGAATGAAGTAATTAAGATAAAGATGCGTCCGACTTGCCGGAATTCCTGCGCGAAGTGTCCCTTGCCTGGGATTCCTTGCCCAAGCAGGGAAATGTGCCGCCTGTTGAACTTTTCAATCTGGAAATTATACCTATAAAAATATTGCCCTGGTCTGTCGTCGTTGATGTCCATGACGAACCAGGGGAGTATTCCTATCGATTTTTTGTTACCGAGCGGGTTCAACTGATTGGCGTTGAACTAACAGGAAAGCTGCTGTCGTAGATATCCAATGAGTATATGCGCGAAGGTAATTTAATTGAGTACAACCAAGTCTGCGAACTCGGTGAACCTATTTTGTGCCAAACACCAATTACGACACCAACAGGCCTGTTATCGGTGCGACTATCGATCCGACTTCCCTTGATCGATGAAAAGGGCAACGTTTCGATGATTTACTCAGCGATCGATCCTGAGTCGATGACCCATGTCGATGATCAATTTTTTGGCACAGAACCCAAAAGATAATTTAGCGAAATCTAATATAAATCCAGGTGTTTGAACCGTATTATATCCGCATCATGAATGTGACGTGATAGCTATGCCAGATCACATCTTGGAGGATATAATGGCCAATCGCAGCGAAAAAATTACATTCAATGGCTCTCTCGGTGAGCAGCTTGCCGCCAGGCTGGATATGCCGGAAAGCGCGCCCAAAGCTTACGCTTTGTTTGCACACTGTTTTACCTGCACCAAAGATATCTTTGCCGCCAGTCGTATTGCAGAAGGCTTGAACGCACATGGCATTGCAGTGCTGCGTTTTGACTTCAGGGGTCTTGGGGCCAGCGATGGTGATTTTGCCAATACCAATTTTACGTCAAACGTCGGTGATTTGGTTGCCGCGGCGACGCATTTACGTAAAAACTTCGAAGCTCCAAAGATCATAATTGGTCACTCGTTAGGCGGTGCAGCCGTTCTAGCGGCCGCGCCAGAAATCGCAGAGGTCGAAGCTGTGTGTACAATTGGTGCACCGTCTGACCCGGGCCACGTCGCCAACCACTTCGGTGATGACATTAAAAAGATCGATAGCGAAGGCGAGGCTGATGTCAAGCTGGTTGGCCGTCCCTTTAAAATTAAGGGGCTGTACCAGATAACTAG
>DGOK01000101.1:0-2995 GCA_002389385.1 Rhodospirillaceae bacterium UBA4468
TCTTCGGTCTCCGGACACACGACAGCTGTGACGGGTAAACCGTATTTACGTGCAAAATCCAAGTCCCTTTGATCGTGGCCAGGACAACCAAATATCGCCCCTGTGCCATAATCCATGAGGACAAAGTTGGCGACATATATAGGCAATGTCTCGCCTGCAAGAACAGGATGTTCACAGCGAAGGCCTGTATCAAATCCGAGCTTATCTGCTTTCTCAATCGCGGCTTCAGAAGTTGCCATGCGATTACAGGTCGCAATAAATTCGGCCAATTCTGGATTGTTCTCAGCAATCTCTGCAGCGATTGGATGGTTGGGAGAGATTGCCGTAAAGGATGCGCCAAAAATAGTATCTGGCCGCGTGGTGTAGACGTCTAAAGGGGCATCTTTATCAATAATTTTGAAAGCGACATGTGCCCCTTCGGAACGGCCGATCCAGTTATGCTGCATCGTTCGTACACGATCAGGCCAACGATCGAGACTTTCTAGTGATTGCAGTAAATCATCGGCGTAGGCAGTAATTTTTAAAAACCACTGTGCAAGCTTTCGCTTTTCTACTTCAGCACCAGACCGCCAACCCTTGCCATCAATAACTTGTTCGTTTGCGAGCACGGTATTCTCTACAGGATCCCAGTTGACCCATGATTCTTTTCGATAAACCAACCCGGCATCAAGGAAATCCAGGAACATTTTTTGTTCGTGTTGATAATACTCTGGGTCACATGTTGCGAATTCACGCCGCCAATCATAAGCCAGGCCCATTGATTTAAGCTGCTCGCGCATCGAGGCAATATTGTCATGAGTCCATTTAGCAGGATGCACGTTATTTTCTTTAGCAGCGTTTTCAGCGGGAAGACCAAACGCGTCCCAACCCATTGGGTGTAATACATTGTATCCTTGAGCACGACGAAAGCGCGCAACGAGATCACCTAAAGTGTAGTTGCGAACGTGGCCCATATGAATCCGACCAGAGGGATACGGAAACATTTCCAGGACATAGTATTTTTGTTTTGAAGGGTCTTCTTCGACTTCGAAGCACTTTTGATCTACCCAAGTTTTTTGCCACTTGGCCTCTGTTTGTTTAACGCTATATCGAGACATCAGTTGGGAACTCACAAATTTCTACAAGCTACGATGTTAAAACGCAGCATGTTTCAAATAACAAAGCCGATATCGGCGCGGACAATCTACTTAGATGTTAGGGTCTGGTGACGAAGCATTCTAGCCTTAGTAAGGATTGAATCCTCAACCTTAGGTGCGGTTCCATTTGGCACCGTTGCATCAGCCCAAGCACCAGCGCGATCACGTAGTTGTCTGAATACAGAAACTTTAACACCGTCCGCTCTTAGTGTTCGCCCAAGAATGTATACGTTTAGCTTAAACCGCTCACTCGGAGATTCTGGCGGACTATACCAATCAGTGAGGATGACTCCACCAAAGGCGTCTGCCGTATTGATTGGCATAAATGAGATGGTTTCCAGAGAAGCACGCCATAGAAAGCTATTCACACCCAGGGAATTGCCATCATTTTTATTTGAATTGCCACCAAGGAGATTAAATCCACCATCACCAAAGATCGTTTTGCGTTTGGAGTAATCGGTATACTCATCCTCGTCATTTGAACTGCGCGGATCCAAGGGTGTGTACGAACAGCCCGCAGTTAAAATACATGCGGTCAAAAGGACCATAAGGGGTCTACCCAGTTTGATCTCTTGAAAAGTCATTTGTGGCAGTCCTTTAGTCCCAGATTTTCAAATTATAAATACAATCGGCTCGAATGAATGCCGTAGGCGTTCTTTAATACACTAAATGCTTAGAATCTACCAGACATTGGCGATGCCTTTAAGGTTGAAAATACTAAGCTGACCGATAGGGATCTTCAAACAGTCCGATACCTGCAATCCCAGCCGCACCTGCACCAAAAACACGGTGAATGCGTGCTGTAGAAATACCTCCAAGACCTATAATAGGCACCCTCGCTGAATGGCATAATGACGCAAATCGCGGCATACCAAGGAAATCACTGTTTTTGTGGCTTTTGGTCGCAAAAACGGGTGATAAAAGGCAGGCATCGACCCCAAAATTTGTCGCTTGGGTAATTGACCTCAAAGAATGTGCCGAACTCGATATAATTTTTGGCTGTAAGCGAAAAATATCTGTTTTTTTCCAATGAATGAGTGATTTTTCAGGGATATGTACCCCATCACATGCAAGCTGTCTTGGCGGACGACTTAAAGATTCTATGAGGGTTACGCCGTTGTCTTTGCATATTGGCGAAATGCGGTGGACCGTCTCCGATTGCCGGGTTGTATCTAGATCGCGAACGATCAATACACAATTTTGTGGCAGATATGGGATCAAAGGTGTTGGGTCAGGTAGCCTTTCGTGATCCGTCATAGCGAACCAAAGAGGTAACATTCTACACTGATGATTGTCTTGAAGAATAAGGCTTGGTAACGTTCGTTTCATTGAAATAGGCATAGTGATAATATGACTCAAATCGTTGATCCCGCAAAGAATCTTAAGGCCATATTGGACGATATCGAGATGGCAGCTCAGTCTGTTGATCGTGATCCAAGTATGGTTCATCTCGTGGCCGTTTCAAAAGTCCATGATGAGACGCGTATTCGTCCTGTCTTGGAAGCCGGCCAGAGAGTGTTTGGTGAGAACCGTGTCCAGGAAGCGATGGGGAAATGGCCACAATTGCGCGAAGACTTTAACGATATTGAATTGCATCTCATTGGGCCGCTGCAATCAAACAAAGTTAAAGAGGCTGTGGCGACTTTCGATGTTATTGAATCCGTAGATCGCCCTAAAATCGCCCGCGCTTTAGCAAAAGAATTCGAACGGACGGATCGGCATCTTGGGTGTTATATCCAAGTGAACACTGGCGAAGAGCCACAAAAAGCTGGGATTCATTCAGAAGACGTCGATGCGTTTATATTGATGTGCAAACAAGAGCTTGGTTTGAATATTCTGGGATTGATGTGTATTCCCCC
>DGOK01000101.1:3055-3699 GCA_002389385.1 Rhodospirillaceae bacterium UBA4468
CAGATTACGAAACCGCGATTAAGCTAGGCGCGACACATGTCCGTGTGGGCACTGCTATATTTGGTACGCGACCTAAACCGCAGGCCTAGCCGCTTTTATCGTTGAAAATTTCAACTTTTGTTGCTGTTGTCCATTTTTGTATCAACATCAAAAGGTCATCCTTGGCGAGTGCGATACAGCCTTCAGTGGCGGCGTAATCTGGTGAGGCAACGTGAATAAAAACAGCGCTGCCGGCGCCTGGAACAACGGGATTATTGTTGTGCCCGATTTCAATGACCAAATCATATAAATCATCATCACGCCACATGCGTTCATGGCTTGCGCTAAATGGAAGGTTCACGAGTTGATTGTATTCAGGATGTGTGGGGTCGTCGCACCAACCATCGTCAAGATTGAGATTTTGATGAGGCAGTAATGTCTCGATAGATGTGATTTTATCTGATCGCCAAAATAGCCGCAAAAGCGGATAAATTCCCGTTGGTGTGGCGCCGTCGCCTTCGACTTTATAGGTGAGTATGCCGCCCCGGCCTAATGCACAGCGATATGCTTTGCTGTCAAATTTAAGATGACCATCGGCATAGACATTAATATTCATGATAAACCCTCAATATGGTCAGACTTTACCGTAAACGTTTAACTGCGGC
>DGOK01000101.1:3805-5486 GCA_002389385.1 Rhodospirillaceae bacterium UBA4468
GGTTGTTCTTGCTGCATAAAGGGTTCGGCGTCAGGAAAAGATGGGCTAACTGCTTTTGTGTGCGGCGCCTGGTCCAGTGCCGGGTTATTCCGCCTCGTCCAGTCATATTCCTGGCGGGCCCATGCGAGGACAGGATCATTTGGGTCAAGCTGCTGAGGTTGAGACGTATTCGGCGGCGTGGTTTCGTTAAAAGCGAGGGCGCTGCCCTCATCGTCAGGTGTAACCCATGACGTCATATGTTCACCGATATCCATGCCGGTATTCTCTTCAACAACGACGTTCGCTAATGCACTCGCGAACCCTAATGGACCGAAAAACAGTGTTGACCCCATCATCCGAGGTGCAGCTGAAATCTCGTCACCGGTTGTTTCACGGTAAAAAGTAGAGACAACGGGAATATGTTGGAGTGGGTTTACGATATCAATCAGATCGCTAAAGGAGAATCCGCCGTCACCAAAGAAACTAAACGCGTCATCTTCGATGGGATCAGAAGAGGGCGCTGTGAATGCTAATTCTTGTGACTGAATCTTGTTTGAAGACGCAGTTTGACCACCAATAAATGATGGCGGCCAGTTTTGCTGTTGATTAATAGACGGCGTCATAACTTTCCCAACCCGATAGTCCCACAGCTATATAAGCAAAGCGTGTGCCAACTAAAGTTGTTTATAAACAATAGGTTGAGTATTGTTTAGATGGGTAATTTACGGTTAAGGCAGAAACTGCCGAGCACATTCAGGAATCTAAATTTGATGCCCTGATCGTGATGCCTTGGTCTGGAGATAAAACTCGTTGTGCTGATTTGATGGAAAAGTGTGTGTGACACGCTCGACAACATTGATCCCGTATCGCTCCAAAGCATTCATTTTATCTGGGTTATTTGTCATCAAACGAATTTTTGTGAAGCCCAGTAATTTCAGCATGCGAGCAGCTGGCATATACACACGCTCGTCGGATTCAAAGCCGAGCTGTTCATTCGCGTCCATTGTATCAAAACCAAGATCTTGAAGCTCGTATGCCCGTAGCTTGTTGATGAGGCCGATCCCGCGCCCTTCTTGTGCGAGATATAAAAGCACACCCGTGCCCATTGTTTTGATTTCACTCATGGCCCCTTGAAGCTGGTCACCGCAATCGCAGCGGAGGCTTCCCAGTAAATCCCCGGTGAAGCATTCTGAATGCAGTCGGACGAGAGTTGGTTCATCTTGTTTCGGCGAGCCTATGACAATTGCGAGATGCTCACGTCCACCGTCTGCAGGTCGAAAAGCTATAATTCGGGTGTTATGAGCATCGCTTATTGGGACGCGCGCTTCGGCTATTTGTTTCAAATTTCGAACAGCGGCCCCTTCGAATTGAAAAATGTCACCAGTATCAACAGTCAAAAAATCATGGCGGTGTGCCCAGGCGACCACATCATCAATATTATTTAAATGTACGGTCATAGCAGCTGGAAGTAGACGTGCAATTTTTGTAAGCGCGACGGCAGCAGAGGCACAGCCATGTCCCTGTTTTTCATGTACGGTAATGGTTAACCGTTCTCGAAGTGCATCTGTTACGCCTGTTTGTACTAAAGGATTGGCAAGCGCACTGATTTCATCGGCAGAAAGACCGCCTAATCCAGAAACTTCAGCAATTTTACCCACAGTTTCTGCGAGTCCAAGAACAGCCGCGCGTCGACCGGTAATCG
>DGOK01000144.1:0-7331 GCA_002389385.1 Rhodospirillaceae bacterium UBA4468
AATCGCCAAACCAAGTACAATTGAAATAACGGTCTCAACACCTTCGTTGAAACCAAGTTGCGCTGCACCCCAACCTGTTAAAACAACAATACTAAATAACGAAATCGCGGGCCACCACATGCGCCCCCAAAGAGCCCAGATAAACGTGAAGACAAATGCTGGCCATGAAAAACCGTCTTTGACCAAAAGCATGTTCTGGTCATTAGCACGACCGTGGTCGCGAAGAAGTACGGAATAAACTCGCATCGACATGCGGACCCCAAGGGTAAAGCGGGCGGGTTAAAGTACGCCCTTGGTGGATGGAACTTCGTCGGCCTTGCGCGGATCAATCTCGATCGCATCGCGCAGTGCGCGTGCTAAGCCTTTGTAGCATGACTCAACAATATGGTGGTTGTTCTCACCATACAGATTGTCGACATGCAGCGTAATACCAGCACCTTGGGCAAAAGCCTGAAACCACTCTTTGAATAGCTCAGTATCCATATCGCCAAGTTTTGGTTTAGAAAACTCAACACGCCAAATAAGATATGGCCGGTTAGATACGTCCATTGCGACACGACTTAACGTCTCATCCATGGGGATCAAAGCAGATGCATAACGTGTAATGCCTTTGCGCTCACCCAGTGCCTGACTGACCGCTTCGCCGATAGCGATACCGGTATCTTCAGTCGTGTGGTGAAAATCAATGTGAAGGTCACCTTTAGCCTTAACCGTCAGATCCATCAAACTATGGCGCGACAATTGCTCAAGCATATGGTCCAAAAACCCAATGCCCGTGGAAACATCATAGATTCCAGTCCCATCAAGATCGACAGTCACTGAAATTTCTGTCTCTTTTGTTTTGCGTTCAACTGTGGCCGTGCGCATCGCTTTTTCTCCTCACAAAAATCGTAGTTCTTCTAGCAGTTAATACCCTGTTTCACCAGCCCTGAGACACGATGGTTTAGGGGAGGCGTCTTGACCACGCCCCCTGATCAGACCACATATGACTTCAAGGCATTATCATTATCGCTGGGACGATTAAGGAAACCTCATGAACGATCAACATTCGCTGCCTTCATGGCATGCCACGACAATTTTGTCGGTTCGAAAAGACGGCAAAGTTGTCATCGCCGGTGACGGGCAGGTTAGCCTTGGCGACACAGTGGTTAAAGCTAATGCAAAAAAGCTACGCCGGCTTGCTGATGGCAATGTTATTGCTGGTTTTGCAGGCGCGACTGCCGATGCTTTTACGTTATTTGAGCGCCTGGAAGGCAAGCTTGAACAGTATCCAGGCCAACTGCTTCGTTCCGCAGTTGAACTTGCTAAAGACTGGCGCACAGACCGTTACCTCCGGAAACTCGAAGCCATGATGGCGGTTGCTGATAAAGATGTTTCTCTCATCCTTACGGGCAACGGCGATGTACTCGAGCCCTCTGACGGTTTGATCGGCATCGGTTCTGGCGGAAATTACGCCCTTTCTGCCGCACGTGCCTTAATCGATATCGATGGCCTCGATAGCGAGGAAATTGCCCGCAGGTCCATGAAGGTCGCGGGCGACATCTGTGTTTATACCAATTCAAATGTGATCCTGGAGACGTTATGACGAACTTTACACCCCGTGAAATTGTGTCCGAACTGGATCGTTATATTATTGGCCAACAGGAAGCAAAGAAGGCCGTAGCAATTGCGCTCCGTAATCGTTGGCGTCGTCAGCAACTTGGCGATGCGATGCGAGAAGAAGTTTTACCTAAGAATATTCTTATGGTCGGCCCTACTGGTGTCGGAAAAACAGAGATCGCGCGCCGCTTAGCAAAACTAACGAACGCCCCTTTTATTAAGATAGAAGCCACAAAATTTACCGAAGTTGGTTACGTTGGACGCGATGTAGAACAAATCATCCGTGATTTGCTCGAAGCTGCGCTCCACATGAGCCGTGAGGAAAAGCGCAAACGGGTCGAAGCAAAAGCAGAGCTGAACGCTGAAAACCGCGTTATTGATGCTATGGTTGGCGATAAAGCAAGCAAAGAGACGAAAGAAAAGTTTCGCACCATGCTCCGTAATGGGGAGCTTCGTGATAAAGAAATTGAAATTGATGTGAGTGAGACGGGCGGCGGCATGCCAACGATGGAAATACCCGGTATGCCTGGTGCTCAAATGGGCATGCTCAACATGAGTGATATGCTTGGTAAGGCTTTTGGCCAACAAACCAAGAAAAAGAAAGTCACTGTTAAAGATTCATACCCAATTTTACTTCGTGAAGAAGCCGACAAGCTACTTGATGAAGATGATGTGCTTAAAACAGCGATCGAAAACGTTGAGAATAATGGCATCGTCTTTCTTGATGAGATCGATAAAATCACTGCACGTGCTGATAAGCAGGGCGCGGATGTTAGTCGTGAAGGCGTTCAACGCGACCTGTTGCCTTTGATTGAGGGCACAACAGTTTCAACAAAACATGGACCTGTTAAAACCGATCATATTTTATTTATCGCATCAGGTGCGTTCCATATCGCGAAACCTGCCGACATGTTGCCCGAATTACAGGGGCGTTTGCCTATTCGGGTGAATTTGAACGCACTAACAAGAGATGACTTCGTTCGGATCTTAACGGAACCAGAAGCAAGCCTCGTCAAACAATACATCGCCCTTATGGGTGTCGAAGAGGTAAATATTACCTTCGAAGATGATGCCATTGCTGAAGTTGCAGACCTATCCGCTGAAATTAATCAAGGTGTTGAGAATATTGGTGCCCGACGTTTACATACCGTCATGGAAAAGCTGTTGGAAGAAATCAGCTTTACCGCTTCGGAGCGAGGCGGTGAGGACATCATAATTGATGCTGACTATGTCCGCAAACAGGTATCTGATCTTGCCCGGAATGCAGATGTGTCAAAATTCATACTTTAAGATGAAACGCGAAGTATAAGCGTTAACTTGTTGAAAGTTAATGCGTTGGTCCGTCTGGCGTTGAGCCTATGCGCATACGAACTTCGGCAATGACCCAATCCAGCGTTTCCACATCCATTTGTTCGATGTTCTCTGCCAATAGATTGGCGAGTTCCGTTGCCTTAGGATTGAGGCCAGCGGTATTGACTGTAATTTTTGGATGAGAAAGGGCTGCCAACTCCTTGATTTCCTCAGCTTCATCCCACATTAGCGTAAAATATCCAGCAATTTGTGCGACAAGCCCTGAGCTGGGTCGACCACGATGCCCATGTTCAAGAGCTGAGAAATATGCCGCAGATACACCAAGATCAGCTGCCATCTGCTTAAGGGTTAAGCCTTTAGCGCGCCTGTGTTCACGAACTTTTTTGCCAAATGGTGTCATGTTCACACCTTAAGCTCATAAATATTAAGAATTTATGCCCATCCCATTATTTATGATTTATCGCGGCGCCTTTTTATTCGGACATATAATGCGCCGTTCCCGCCGTCTTTTGGGGCAGCATAAGAAAAGCCCGCAACCCATTGACGCATCGGCGTTTCATTAAACCACCCAGGAACGGCTTCTTTAAGAATACCTGGGCGTCCACCCAGTCGATCGCCCTTGCCGGTAATAATAAGAACCGTTCGACGGCCCGTCTCATACCCCGTTTGCAAAAAACGACTTAAAGCCTGATGCGCTTTGGTTTGCGTGTAACCGTGCAGATCTAATGTCCCTTCAATATCAAGTTTCCCGCGCTTTAGCTTTTGTGTTGTGCGGCGGTCCATTCCAGACGTGTCCCCATGCGACATACTTGGGACAGATGGCTTGAATTGCTTTGAGGCCAATTGAGTAGGGGACGTTCTTGTCTTCTTAGGCTTTGAAGCCCTCTTACGAATAGGCTCATTCAGCTCTAAAGTTTGATTCTGAGACGACACGGACATCAAATCCGTCTGAACGCGACGAACCGATTGAGTAACATGCTCCCAAAGTGCTTGGTCTTCCACGCTTAAGGCGCTGCGACGGGACCGTTTCTTATTTGCCATTTCACGTGGTGGCTTCAGAAATCACGAGAATATGTAAACGTTGCGGACCATGTGCGCCGAGTAAAAGTGTTTGTTCTATATCCGCTGTCCTTGAAGGGCCTGTTATCCAGTTCACTGTGCGGGGCACCGTACCTTCACAACCTCGTTTGGTTTGTACGTCGCGAATACGCTCCCAAATCGCCTCATAATTCCCAGCAATTTCATGAGCGCGAACGACAACTATATGGTCGAGAGGCAAGAAATTTAAAGACGTAGGTGTCTCAGGACCAGATGTCATCACCAGGGTGCCTGTTTCTGCAACACCGCCAAAAGCCATACTCACAGATACGCCATCATCACCAGCACCGCGACCTTCTTCGATCATCAACGACGTATTTACATCCCAATCCAAAGAAGCGATGTCTTTATGAGGCGCGATTTTAACTTTTGCAGGCAATTGGTGCGTTCTCAAATATTCACTTACGGCTGCTGGAATTTCATCAAAGTGCATAAGTTCAACAATTGAAGCGTTCACCCGGGAAGCTTCTTGGCAAAAAAGCGCAATCCGTTGATCCTGATTTAATTCACCCCGCTGCGGAATAAGGTTTTTTTGATGCGCTTGAAGGCGGTTCTGGATTGCTTGTTTGCTTTCAAGATCATTTGGTCGATCTAGATTTGATTTAATCTTGCCAAGAATTGCGTCGCGGCCACTCATTTTCTACCACCTCGGCGAATAAGCTCTCCGCTTTGATCCCCGCGTGCGCCATTATGGTACTGACTTAAAAATGTATCACCTGTAGGGGCGGCAAGATCTCGCTTCGATGTCCAGCCTTTAGCAAAAGGCAAAGATTTAAATCGTCCGCGAAATCCTATTTGACCCAAAATCGCGACACTCATATTCATTGCTAATCTATAAATTCTTGGTCTTTTCACCAACCAAACCCAGCTTTTCAATGCCCAACGCGCTCTTGTTGAGCCCAATTCAGCTTTAAACTGCCTTTCGCGCCATCGTCGCAGCATTTTTGGCAACGGAATTCGCATCGGACAGACGCTTTCACACTTTCCGCACAATGTTGACGCATGAGGCAAGTGTTGTGCTTCTTCCATGCCAATAAGGTTTGGTATCAATACCGCACCCATTGGCCCCGAATATACCCAACCATAAGCATGCCCACCCACTGATTTATAAACTGGGCAATGATTCAAACACGCGCCACAACGAATACACCGCAACATTTCATGGAATTCACTGCCAATCATGTCAGTTCGGCCATTATCAAGGAGCACGACATGGTATTCTTCAGGACCATCCAGATCATTTAGCTGGCGCGGGCCCGTACAGAACGTCGTGTATACTGAAATATCCTGGCCTGTCGCTGATCGGGCAAGAACACGGAGGATCGTCGTTGCATCTTCGAGCGTCGGCACGATTTTTTCGATACTTGCGATAACAATATGAACTCGGGGCAGATTATTCGTAAGGTCAGCATTGCCCTCATTGGTCACAAGAACATTTGTGCCTGTTTCAGCAATCAACATATTTGCGCCAGTTAGGCCTACATCCGCACTCAGAAACTTTGTTCTTAATTTTGCACGCGCCTCTTCAAGCAAAGCACGCGGCTCATCTAAAGGGCGGTCTTTTTCTAGGTCGGTGTGCGCATCTCGAAATGTATCCGCAACCTGCTCTTTAGAAAGATGGATTGCCGGCGCAATGATATGACTAGGCGGCTCGTCACGAAGCTGAATAATGTACTCACCTAAATCAGTCTCAACGGGTTCAATCCCATTTTCCTCAAGAAAATCATTCACTGCGATCTCTTCGCTGATCATCGATTTACTTTTGGTGACGGTTTTCGCGTTGGCGTTCTGACATATTTTCAGAATTGTTTCGCGCGCGTCTTCTGCGGTCTGACACCAATGCACGTGCCCGCCGCTCTCAACCACTTTCTTTTCATACGCTTCAAGATAAAGGTCTAGGTTTTCAAGCACATGCGTTTTGATGTCACGCGCCTCATCGCGAAGATCTTCAAATTCTGGCAGCCTGGCCGCAGCTTCTAATCTCTGGATTGGAAATCCATCCGTAAGCTTTGCAAGCGCTGCCTGAAGCGGATCATCCTGCAATGCATCTTTTGCATTTTGTGTAAAATTTGGGGATGTCGATTGCATACTATGCGTCGTCCATAGGGTCACCGATTGCAGGGCCATGTGTCATGTTGGCAAGAATTTCAGCTGTATGTCGTACTTTGATATCAATGTTTCGGCGCTGCAGCCGACCCGCGATATTCATCAAACATCCAAGATCGCCGGCAACCAATGTGTCTGCACCTGTTGCCACGATATCATCAACTTTCGCATCAACCATTTTCTCGGAAATGTCTGGGTACTTCACACAAAATAATCCACCAAACCCGCAACATGTCTCGGCTTCAGTACCTTCAACCAGATTAAGACCATCTACAGCATTTAATAGTGCCCGCGGCTGTTTTTTGATTTCTAGCTCGCGTAATCCAGAGCACGAGTCATGATATGCAACCGTCGCATCAAGCTTTAGGCCTGTCAGAGATACTTTCATAATATCGTCCAAAAATGACAGTAACTCATGTGTTTTGTCGGCAAAGGCTTGTGCGCGCGGCGCCCATTCACTATCGCCTTCAAATAGCTCTATATAATGGTGTTTTAGCATGCCACCACATGAGCCGGAAGGCACAACGATATAGTCATAATTTTCAAACGAAGTGATGACTTGACGCGCAATATCGATCGTATCTGAAGTATCACCAGCATTATATGCGGGCTGCCCACAGCATGTTTGAGCTACGGGAACATCGACGATACACCCAGCATCCTCGAGTAATTTCACAGCAGCAAAGCCCACAACCGGCCGCATTAAATCAACGAGGCAAGTCGCAAACAAACCGACACGTGGTGACGTATTATTAGACATTTCATAAGAATGTTATGCCACATGAATTATGGCAAGAACCTATAAACAATATTTATTACGACTGAGGCGCGAACCGCTCAGCTGATTTTGGTAGTAAAAGATAATACTGACCCTTTTGTTTCATAAGACCTGCGCGCCTGGCGGCTTCTTCACCAAAGCCCCAGAACACATCGCCTCGAACTGGGCCTTTGATTGCACTGCCTGTATCCTGGGCTACAACCAAAAACCGCATCGGGGCGTTTTCTCTAAGAGGGTCTGTTGTATCAAGCCAAACCGGCATACCCATCGGCATAAATGCGCGATCAACAGCAAGGCTCCGACCTGGACTTAAGGGTACGCCTTGCGCCCCAATTGGTCCTTCGCCTTCAGCGACACGAAAAAATACATAGGACTCGTTCTCATTCATTAATGCCGTGCCAGCAGCCGGATGTGCGCGAAGCCAATCTCGAATGGCGGG
>DGOK01000144.1:7469-12617 GCA_002389385.1 Rhodospirillaceae bacterium UBA4468
AACAAATCAACGGGATCTGCGGCCCAAAGGATTTCAAGTTCGCGGCCCTTAAGGGCGCCAGCAAGAATTTCAGCCCTCGAATAATATGGGATTAACTTGTTATTGACGACGCGGCCCGCCAATTGAGTGCCTGCCATTTCTGAGCGATGGCTGCCGAGGTTGATTGAAATTAAATCTGTAGGGCGAGAGTAAATGGGGATTTGAAAGTCGCCTTCCTGTCCCCAGCGTCCTGCGATTTCAGGCTCATAATACCCTGTGAACAATCCCTCAGGTTCACTTAGATTACCTGCGACATACGCCACGAACCGCGTTTCAAAAAAGTATTTTGCTTCGATTTTATTGCCAGGCCGAATGTTTCGCGCGTCTTTGCAGATAGCAATCCATTCAGCAACCGTGCCCATTCGTTCATCTTTTCCGAATTGGGATTTAGGATTTCTTTTCTCAATCTTGTCGCATGAGCGCACAAAGGCTGGGAGCACAGACGCAAAGTTTTCACTATTCCACTGCTTAAGTTCACTAAATTCGATTTGATCAAGCGTAAGTTCAGCGCGTTGAACGGGGCTTTGTGACAGTGTTGGCGTCGGGAGAGGCACTGTAATTTCTGCACACCCCGATATTACCACAAGGCATGAAAAAACCCCGAGCCAACGCAATCCCGACAACCGCCTGGTATTCTTTAGAATATTAATTATTGCTCTCGGTCCCAATTAGCGTCCAGTTTGGATCTTTAGATCTTGTATCCCGGGAAAACGTCCAGAAATCTGTCACGTCTATCACTTCATTGGGATTGCCGTCGATAATATTATTTTCGGAATCACGCAGCGCGCTAATCTGTTCAGAAACAAATTTCAACGTGATCACACTATGATGACCATCCATTGATGCTTCAACAATTTCAGAAGAGCGAATGCCAACGAGTGTGTCTTCAAGTTTTTCACCTGCAGCTTCTCGTTCGCTAATTGCGTTATCAAAGTTCTTATAGACATCCGGGCTTAGGAGGCCTTTAAGGCTTTTACGATCGCCTGAAGCAAATGCATTTAAGATCATTTCAAATGCCATTTTCGCACCCTCAGCAAATCCAGCTGGATCAAAACTTGGGTCTGCGACACGCACTTGAATTATGCCCGCACCAATCGGATCATTCGCACTGACATCAATATCTGCAACATCAACGTCTTCAGCGCGGTCAGGCAAATGAACAACGTTATCATCAGCCTTAGTATCTGATTCTGGATCTTCACGATCACGAAACTGATCTTGGTACCCGCCTTCATGACCATCCCTACGGCCCAAAACGCGCCTCAATCTCAAAACGAGAAACCCGGCTATGAAAGCTAAAATAATTATATCGAAAAACTGAAATTCGCCGCCCATGATATCCTTGACCCTTCGGGTCTTGCCTGTTGTCGTACTACGACTGGTAAAACACTATTGTCACTACTATGTGTTGGCTCAGAGCAACTTACCGGTTCAGGTCTCGCACGTCTAGGACGACGGCACACCTTTGCGTGATAGGTTCTCCGAGTTGTATGATCATTAAATAGGCCGGCTTTTACGTTAGAACAAGGCACCCATGGTTTTCCTTATACTGATTGCGTTTATTTTAGTCCCGATTATTGAAATCGCGGTATTTATCGAAGTCGGCAGCCAAATTGGATTGTGGCCAACTATTGGTATTGTTGTCCTCACTGCCTTTATTGGCACAGGTTTACTGCGCCAACAGGGTTTGTCTGTTTTATTTCGGATTCAAGAAAACCTGCAAGCCAACAGAATTCCGGTGCGCGAGCTTTTTGACGGCATCTGTCTTGTGATTGCTGGTGTATTATTGCTAACGCCAGGATTTGTTACGGATGCCATTGGTTTTTTGCTATTTGTTGCGCCGTTAAGACTCTCATTGGCCAATTATGTTGGTCAGCGGTTTATGCAAAAGGAAAATGTGCGGTTTCACCATCAAGGATCAGCTTCGCATCCTGATATGCAATCCAGTCCCAGTGCAGGCCCCGTTATTGATGGTGAATTCGAAGAGGTCAATTTAGCCGGGAAACCCAAAGATAACCCAGAGGCAGATAAACCGCAGATTTCCAATGAAACCACGGATAAGCGAGAATAAGCCTTCATACTGACCATCAACTTCGGCGCTGTTGTCGTTATTGAAAAGACGTGTTACCAGAAGTCCAGATTCGCTTAAGGAGTGCCCCATGGCCGACGAACAAACACCTGCTGAAACTGAAGCAAACGTAACCCCGCTCACAATTAATGCACAGTATATTAAGGACCTTTCATTCGAAGTTCCTAATTCACCAAGTGTGTTTGTTGAAATGCAGAAAAACTCCCCTGATATAAATATAGATATTACAGTCAATGCGCGTCAGCTGCATGAAAACACGTTCGAAGTAAGTTTAGGTGTTAATGCATCATGCAAAGTTGGGGAAGAAACCGGCTTTATTCTTGAGCTCGATTATTCTGGTGCGTTTACATTGAGTGTTCCTGATGAACATCGACAGCCTGTTTTGATGATTGAGTGCCCACGGCTGCTTTTCCCATTTGCACGCAATATCATTGCAGATGTTACACGGGACGGTGGATTTCCACCTGTGATGTTGGGTATGGTTGATTTTGTCGCAATGTTCCAAAGGCAAGTTGAAGCGCAAGGCGCGGCAGCTGGTCAACCCGCGACCGACGACGCTTAATTAAGGCGCCTGGTCTTAGCTACGGAGCCAGATCGGGTCTTTGATTTTTTCCAAGAATGTCGCATGCCGTGCTTTTTCCTCATCGGATACGGCATGCGCTCTGGGCGCACGGTGACCTGAGGTTGCTTGACTGACTTCAGCTACATCCTCATCAGATTG
This sequence comes from Rhodospirillaceae bacterium UBA4468, assembly GCA_002389385.1. Lineage (GTDB taxonomy): Bacteria > Pseudomonadota > Alphaproteobacteria > Rhodospirillales > Casp-alpha2 > UBA4479. The sequence continues at coordinate 10,319 of DGOK01000144.1, forward strand.
AGCCGGAATTTTAGCGGCGTCTGCAGCAAGATCCATTCCATGCTGGCGACCTCCCAGCAATTCTAAATAGACCTCAGCTAACAATCGTGCATCGAGTAGCGCACCATGTAAGTCACGCTCACTCAAATCAATGCCAAAGCGGCGGCATAGCGCATCCAAAGATGCTTGAGCACCAGGAAACTTGCGGCGTGCCATGCCTACAGTATCAATGGCCCGGGATTTCGGGATTGTTTCTGTGCCTAGGCGCGTCAATTCAGCATTAATAAACCCCATATCAAAGGCTGCATTATGAATAATCAATGGGGCATCGCCCATAAACTCGACAAACGCATCCGCTATATCAGCAAATACAGGATGACCTAATAGAAACTCTCCACTTAATCCGTGAACGCGCTCTGCTTCAATCGGCATATCTCGCTCTGGATTGACGTATTGATGATAAACCTTTCCAGTCGGCACGTGATTGAGCAATTCAATACAGCCAATCTCAACAATCCGATCACCATCGTTTGGACTTAGACCCGTTGTTTCAGTATCAAGAACGATTTCCCTCATCAATTACCTTCTTTTTTGCCTAAAAGGCGGCCAGTGCGTGCCTTTATCTTGTTTTATAAGTGTGACGATTTGACGAATTGCCTGCAAGCTATGCATCCGTCCTAATCCCGTATGAATAATGTAATCTGCGAATTGGCGCTTTTTTGTATCAGGCATTTGATAGGCTAAAATATTTACCAAACGCTCTTTCGTCATGCCTGGACGACTAAGTACACGACGGCGTTGCTCACGGTATGGTGCACTCACAACGGCAACGGCATCACAACGTTTTTGTCCACCGGTCTCAAATAATAAAGGAACGTCGAGAACGATCGCGCGCGTCCGTTGACGTGCATGCCAGCCGAGAAAAGCAATTTCACGCTCCCGAACCTTAGGATGTAGAATTTTTTCCAGCCTTTTAAGTGCGACATTATCACCAAAAACGTGTTTCCCAAGCAAACCACGATCAATTGCGCCTTTGGCTAAAACCCCAGGAAATGTGTCTGCAACTTCTGTGACAGCATCGCCACCCTTAGACATTAAGTCATGAACTGTCGCATCAGAGTCATGGACCGGTACGCCAAGCCTGGCAAAATCACCCGCGGCAACCGTTTTTCCCATGCCAATCGACCCTGTGAGCCCAAGAATGAACATTAAGAATGCCCAAGCCCTGCCAAGACATGCGCACAAAGTTCATCTGTAACCTCAGGGCGCTGTCCAAACCATGCTTCAAAGCCCGGTCGTGCCTGGTGTAACAACATGCCAATTCCATCAACGGGTTGATATCCTAGGATTTTAGCAGATTTGAGTAAATCTGTTTCTAGAGGCGCATATACAATATCATTTACGACAGCATCATCGCAAAGCTGATCGATATTTATTTCCAGTGGGGGTTTTCCAACCATCCCAAGCGTCGTTGTGTTGACCAATAAACCCACACCTTCGCAGGCATCGTTTCGCGTATCCCAATCAACAACGTTCAAGTTACCAAAGTGGGCTTCAAGTTCTTCAGCACGTTCGCGCGTTCTATTACAAATGCGTATTTCATCAACGCCCTCAGCGCGTAAAGCAGAAACAACAGCACGCGCGGCACCGCCGGCACCTAGTACTAAAGCGGATGAAAGGTCTGGTTTCCACGATGGTACGGTAGTCTTAATATTACTGATAAAACCAAATGCATCCGTATTATCACCAGCAAGGCAGCCGCCTTCATGGCATACAATTGTGTTCACAGCGCCAATTTCACGTGCCGTTTCTGTTAATGTATCAACAAATTTATAAGCTGTTTCTTTATGCGGTACCGTAACATTAAAGCCAGCAAAGCCATTCTGAGATAGAGACTTAATTTTTGCTTCAAAATCATTAGGCCTGATAGGGATAGGAAGATAAACGCCATCAATATTAAACTGTTTGAGCCAAAATCCATGTAGCCTGGGCGATAACGAATGGCTGATAGGCCAACCAATCACTCCAGCTTGGATCGTTTTATTAATTATAACGATTATCCAACTCCTTATTAACGATCAAGAATCCCCTGATTCCTCAACTCCTCCAGCAGTGGAAGGAGGGGAAGGCCTAGAATCGTAAAGTAATCACCATCAATACGTTCAAAAATCTGCGAACCCATGCCTTCCAAACAATAAGCACCCACCGATGTTAATACCTTTTCACCCTCAATTTTTAAATAGGCCTCGATAAATTCATCCGACAGCTCACGGGTATGCATATTCGCTTCATCAGCATAGGACCAGATAAGTTCGCCGGC
>DGOK01000091.1 GCA_002389385.1 Rhodospirillaceae bacterium UBA4468
AAGTTATCGAGTTCATCTCACCGCCGAGCAAAGTTAAAATTTCACTTAACGGTGACATGCCGCGCATATATGGAGAAAGAGCATTATTCGAGCAAGCGATCTCGAATTTAATTAGTAACGGCATTAAGCATAGCGATGCAGAGCATAGCCAAATTAAAATTTCTGCGCGTCCACTGGGGGCGTTCTATGATTTCTCCGTCAAAACGATGGTTCGGGTATTCCGGTAAGGTGTCACGCTCAATTTTTTGAACTTTTCCAGACATTGAAGCGTCGTGATGAAGTTAAGGGCAGCGGTATGGGGCTGGCCATTATTAAGAAAATTATTGAAAGGCGCGGGGGTAGTATCAGCGTGGAATCAGACCCTGATGTTCAACGCGAAACCACTTTTAAGTTCTTGTTATGTTCTTCTTGCATTGTTAGCTTTGTAAATGGTTGATGTGATTCCAGATTATGCAAAAAAAGGTCGAGGTGCCGTCTAAAATCAGAGTGGCCGCTTTGAAGCCTTAAGTGCTGTGCGTATCGATGATGGCTGGTCGAATGTGGAAGGCTTCGTCGATGAAAAACTCAGAACGACAGTTACAGACGAGCATCCAAAAACGATCATTGCCAAGAATACGTCCCCGGACATTCCGTTTGATCGGTCAATAAACCCGTACCGTGGGTGTGAGCATGGATGCGTTTATTGCTTTGCTCGTCCAACCCATGCCTATCATGGATTGTCACTGGGACTCGATTTTGAAGCCAAATTGTTTGCCAAGCCGGGTGCCGCTCAGCTTCTGGAACGTGAACTGATGAGACTGGGGTACACGCCTAAAAAAATTCAGTTGGGCGCAAATACGGATCCTTACCAGCCGATCGAACGGTCTCGGAAGATCACCCGCAGTGTGTTCGAGGTTTTTGCCCGCTTTGATCATCCGCTGAGTATTACCACAAAGTCTGATCTTGTGTGCCGCGATATTGATATCTTACGACCCATGGATGCGAAGGGGCTTATCGGTGTAGCGCTTTCTGTGACCACACTCGATGACACCTTGGCTCGGACGATGGAGCCGCGCTGCCCGACGCCGCAAAAACGTCTGGCGGCCATTAAAGCACTGAATGATGCAGGCATTCCCGTCGCTGTAATGGTGGCCCCGGTAATTCCTGGGCTCAACGACCATGAAATTGAAGATATTTTGGGTGCTGCGAAAAAAGCTGAGGCAACGGCGGTTGAATATATTTTGCTGCGCCTGCCCCTAGAGATTTATGAGCTTTTGAAGAATGGCTTGCGGCGCATATCCCGGACCGTGCACGCCGTGTGATGAAGCTGGTTCGAGAAACCCATGGTGGCAAAGTTTATGATAGTGATTTTTCACAACGTATGCGGGGCAGCGGTATCTATGCAGAGATGACTCAAGCGCGTTTCAATGTGGCGTGCAAGCGTGTTGGTATTGTACTTAATGCTGCTAGTGGGTTTCGTCAGCGACAGGATCTGTTCAAGCGTCCCATCGGTACCTTTGAGCAATCTTTATTATTTGATTGAATGCCTGTTAGGGTTTTGCCCCTGTTCGCCAATGATGATCGCGCTAGATGAGAATTCGGCATAGTATCTGTGCATGTTTCGATTCGTACTCGTTGTGGGTTTGGTGCTTGGCGTGGCTATGGATGCCGGCGCGCAAGCGACGTTCCTGGACAATGTGCCCATTGTCTACGTTGCGACGCCAAGGCCCGTTCAGCCTGCACGTGTTGGCCCTACGCCGCCGGTTATTACGTCAAGAGATATCAAGAAACCCTGACGCGGGTTACGTCTACGATTGTGATCGAGGCAATCTCATTGCATTGACGAGGGCCAGGACCGTGACGACAGCGGCGAGCTCGAGCGGGATGCGATAGTCGCTTGTTAGGTCAAAGAAATATCCACCGATTGATGGGCCAAGCAAACCTGCTGCCCCCCATGCGGTGAGGAGCAGGGCGAAGTTTTTGCCATACGAGGCTCGCCCAAGGTAAATCGAGATTGTGGTTGGGTAGACGCTTGCCGTCATGCCGTATGCTACGCCTGCCAGAGACATTGCCAGCATTGCGCCTTCTCCAGTTGGATTTGCAAGGACAACAATAAAGCCGAGCGCACCTGTCAGGTGGGCAATGCCGGCGACTGAGCGCACAGATATTTGATCACATAGCCAGCCTGCAACAAGACGGCCCGTGGCGTTGCCAATACTCATCAGCGTTACACCCATCACAGCAGCGCTGGCGCCACCGCCGAAATGCGTAATGATCGCCGCCGTATGGCCAATGGCCATCACGCCTGCGAGTGCGCCCAAAAAGAACCCGATCCACGAGATATATAAGATACTGCGATCATGCGGTTGTCCGGCGCTTGCCTCAGGTATGAGGAAACGTACTTTACTCATCCACAAGAGCACCATCGCCAAGACCCCGATCCCGGCGATCGTCATCGCAAGCAGCCAAAATGTGGCGCGGACCCCCATTTCGTCGACGCCAATAGATAACAAGTATGCAGAAATCACAGACCCGGCCGCGAACGCTGAAATGATGATCCCGTTTGCAAGTCCTTGCCTGTCGGGTATCGCTGCCTGACCTGCCTGCAGTACGGTGTTGTAGGCAAATCCACAGCCAAACCCAAACAGCAGGCCATAGCCAACAATCACGGTCAGATAGGTGCTGCCCATTGCCGCAATACTAAGGCCGCTGACGCCGAACGCCATCGCGATAAATACGAGGGCGGCGGGGCTCATGTGTCGGAACAAATAAGGAGATACAAAGTTTCCCAATGTGAAGGTCACGATCGCCAACGAGAAAACAATGCTCACATCTGTGCGCATAATCCCAAGGTAGGTCTCGAGCCCAATGATAAAGACACTCCAAGCGTAAAGTGACCCAAATCCAGCGTTTACAATGGCGCCAGCGAAAAGGGCCGCATATTTCTGCAAGGAGGTTTGGTGCGTTAGATCTGACATGCATCTTATGTAACGAGCGCGCCTATGGATGTCTCGCTATTTCTGACATGTACGCAACATAAGTTATGTTATATTGAGTGATGGAAGCTGCACATCACGTCGACCTCACTGGCATCGCAATCGTTGCACTTGGCGCACTTATCTTTGGATTTGTGATGGAGAAGCTGCGCCAACCCGCCATCGTTGGTTACATTGTGGCCGGTGTTACCTTGGGGCCAGCCGGCCTGTCATTGGTTAATGCCCGCGATGGTGTTGAAGTGCTGGCCGAGATGGGCGTTCTTATGCTGCTGTTTATCATTGGCATGGAGCTGTCTCTCCGTGCATTTATGCAGATATGGAAGGTTGCGGTCTCGACGACCCTATTCCAGATCACCGCGTCCACAGCGGTGACGTTGGGGTTATCACGCTTAAGCGGCATGTCCTGGGAACTTGCCGTGCTGATGGGTTTCGTGGTCGCCATGTCATCGACGGCTGTGGCGATTAAAATTCTGGCAGATATTGGCGAGTTGCGGACCCGTGTTGGCCAAATCACCGTCGGCGTCCTTATTGCGCAAGACATTGCTGTCGTGCCGATGATGTTGACCATCGGCGCGCTGGGTGGCGAAGATTTCCAGTTCTCTCAAATCCCCGTAATGATCGGCTCGGTCATGTTTTTGATCGGCCTTATTTTCTATGTCAGCCGAGGCAAGAAAATCCACCTGCCGTATTTCGAGACGATTGCTGAGAACAAAGAGCTCGCACCTTTGGCTGGCCTCGCATTCTGCTTCGGTTGGGCAGCGATTGCGGGTCTGATCGGGCTTTCAGCAGCGTATGGCGCGTTTATCGCGGGTCTGATCATTGGCAATTCTCAAGCCCGCCACGCCATGCTGGATGCGGTGTTGCCGATCCAAAGCGTCTTGATGATGGTGTTCTTTTTATCCATCGGATTGCTGATAGACCTGCAGTTCATGGTCGATAATGCGGGTATGGTTGCAGTGCTGTTCCTTATGGTGACGGTCTTCAAGACGATCATTAACGTTGGCTTTCTGCGTGTTGTCGGCCAGCCGTGGTCAACGGCGTTTCTGGCCGGCATCAGCATGGCGCAAATTGGAGAGTTCTCATTCTTGCTGAGCGTTGTGGGGATGCAGTCTGGCGTCCTGGACGAGGAGGGACGGCGGCTTATCGTCTCAGTCACTGTCCTGAGTTTGGCGCTGAGCCCGCTTTGGGTGTTCACGGCCCGCCGGCTTCAATTGCTGGCAAGTTACGGAATCACAGAAGCGTCGGATTTACTTAAATTAGTGTACGGACCGGAAACAGCAGCTGTGGCGACAGCGGCAAATCAGGCGACAACAAAAACGCAAAAGGTCATGCGTGTTGCGGCCCTTAAAGTCCGCAAGGTGCGCCAACGCGTGCGACGGAAGAAAGATACGCCAGCAGAAAATCCAGAGACGGAAAATGACGCTGATGTCGCGGCGGTAAAAGACGCGATTGCAACGCGCAGCGGCGAAGAGGTATCGGCGACGAAGCCAACGAACACACCGCAGATATCCGCCAAGGAAAAGCAAGCGCCCGCCACAAAGCTCACGCAACTCACAAAGCCTAAGGCGAAAGTAAAATCTAAATCCGCCGCGGTGAAAAAGGCGAAACCAAAAGCAACTAAGCCAAAAACATTGAAACCTAAAGCGGCAAAACCTAAAGCCACCAAACCAAAACCGGACGATGCCTGACTTTAGTTTCGAGCACGCCGCCCATGATCAAGGATGGGTACGTATTGCAGGTGTGGATGAGGCTGGACGTGGTCCCCTTGCGGGCCCCGTAGTGGCCGCTGCCGTTATTCTGAATCCAGACGCGATGACAGACCCGGAATGGGCACGGTTGGACGACTCCAAACGCATGACGGACAAAGCGCGGGATATGTTATTTGATAAAATAATGACATCGGCAGATATCGGCGTTGGCATCGTTGATCTTGAGGCTATCGAGAAATTGAACATTCTGGGGGCAACAATGAAGGCCATGGTAGATGCCGTCGGCGCGCTCAACATATGCCCGGATCATGTGCTGATTGATGGCAATCGGATGCCATCGCTGCCCTGCTCGGCAGAGACAATTGTGAAGGGTGACGGCAAAAGTCTGTCGATTGCTGCAGCCTCAGTTATTGCAAAAGTGACCCGAGATCGGATCATGGTGGACTTGAATATACGGTATCCCGGATATGGCTGGGACCGGAATGCCGGATACGGGACCGCAGAGCATTTAGACGCGCTAAAGCGCCTTGGTGTCACGCCGCATCACAGAAAAAGTTTTGCGCCTGTGCGCAAGATATTGTCCCCTGAAGACTCATGACTCCCATATATTGGTCTAGAGACACCGACTAAGTCATTGAATCCATTTAATTCTTGACGGCGAATCCTTCGTGACTCAGGATGCGCGGCATGAAGGCAGAAAAAACAAATTCCTGGATCAACAAAATCCATGTCGGCGATTGCATCGAACTGATGAACGGCTTGCCTGAGGCAAGTGTGGACATGGTGTTCGCCGATCCACCGTATAATTTACAGCTTTCGGGTGATCTTGTGCGCCCGGATAGCCACAAACGTGTCGACGCCGTGGACGATCACTGGGACCAGTTTGAGAGCTTTAAAGCCTACGACAAACTGACGCAGGATTGGCTTAAAGCAGCTCGCCGGGTTCTGAAACCCAATGGGACACTTTGGGTGATCGGGAGTTATCATAATATTTTCCGTGTCGGCACACAGTTACAAGACATGGGCTATTGGATTTTGAATGACGTTGTTTGGCGTAAGACAAATCCAATGCCGAATTTCAGAGGCCGCCGTTTTACCAATGCACATGAGACGCTGATTTGGTGCTCGAAATCTGAGAAAAGCAAATACCGCTTCAATTATGAATCGATGAAAGCCCTGAACGACGATCTGCAAATGCGTTCAGACTGGTTACTGCCGATTTGTTCTGGTGGCGAACGATTAAAAAACAAAGAGGGCAAGAAAGCCCATCCGACGCAGAAACCTGAATCCTTGCTGCACCGTGTGATCCTGGCATCGACCGAAGTCGGTGACGTAGTCCTGGATCCGTTCTTTGGAACGGGGACAACAGGCGCTGTTGCAAAACGATTGGGGCGGAATTTTGTCGGCCTAGAACGGGAGAAGAGTTACGTGGCATACGCTGAGAAACGCATTGCGGAAGTGGTCCGCTTAGGCACTGACGAAATGTTAAATTCACCATCAAAGCGTGATCAGCCTCGTATCCCATTCGGCTGGTTGGTCGAACGCGGCATGCTCGAGCCGGGGACCGTCCTGACGGATCAAAAACGTCGCCACAAAGCACGCGTACGTGCAGACGGCACTTTAATTTCATCTGACTTCAAAGGCTCAATCCATCAAGTCGGCGCACATGTTCAGAACCTGCCCGCCTGTAACGGCTGGACGTTCTGGTGCATTGATGCCGAGGGC
>DGOK01000009.1 GCA_002389385.1 Rhodospirillaceae bacterium UBA4468
AGTCTCCGAGATGAGCTGGAAAGTCTAAGGTTTGAAAAAGATGCGGCAGTCCAGAAAGCGGTTCAAAGGTCTGCAGATGAAATTCAGCAACTAAAAAGCACTGCATCTAGTCTCCGAGATGAGCTGGAAAGTTTAAGGTTTGAAAAAGATGCGGCAGTCCAGAAAGTGGTTCAAAGGTTCACGGATGAAATTGAACAGCTTAAAGAAACTTCTGCTAATTTGCGGGAAACTTTAGAAAGTCAAAAATTTGAATATGATGCGATATTTCAAAAACAAAAATTAGAAACTGTTATTGAACACCGACATTTACAAGAAACCTTAGAAAAGCTTCGAGAAGAATTGGACAAAAATAATGGCTAATAAAACGATTGGTGAAAAAAATCTAGAAAAAAAATCCAAGGCACAGTTAGCAAATCTAAATGAGGTTCAAAAACAGCTTGAGCGTGCGACTGCTAAGTTACATCAAACTGAAACACTCTTATTAGTTACCCAGAAGATTGCAGGTTTAAAAAGCTTAAGTGAAATCCTTTGGACATTGATCGACATGACCACTCGGGAGTTAGGCGCTGATAGGGGTAGCCTTTTTCTTAACGATCCAATCACTGGAGAGTTATATTCTCGGGTTGCTCAAGGTGAGCACACAAGGGAAATAAGAATTCTTAATGTAACAGGTATTGCCGGATCAATTTTTCAATCTGGTAAAGGGGAAATCATACATAACGCCTATGAGGATAAGCGCTTTAACAAAAAAATCGATGAGCAGACAGGTTATGTTACAAAAAATATAATATGTGCTCCGGTGAAAACTGTTCGAAATGATACTATAGGTGTCATACAAATATTAAATAAGAAGCGTGGTCGGTTCACGAAAGAGGATTTGGAAATTGTTGAGGGTATTACTGCGCAGGCAGCTGTATCTCTTCAAAATGCCCAAGGCATGGAGGAAATGGTTAAATCTCGTGAAAAAGAAATGCAATTTCTAGACATTGTATCAGATGTAACTGCAGAAATTGATTTAGGGTCCTTGCTCCAACGCGTCATGGTAGAGTCTACTCGTATGTTAAATGCTGATCGTTCAACCTTATTTTTAAACGATCAAAAGACAAATGAGCTTTTCTCACGTGTAGCGATGGGAGATGAGTTGGGTGAAATACGCTTACCGAATGATTTGGGTATTGCTGGTGCAGTTTTCCAGTCCCGTGAGACAATAAATATTCCTTATGCTTATGCAGATTTAAGATTTAATCCGGGGTTTGATAAACAAACAGGGTATTTCACGCGCTCAATTTTGTGCGTTCCAATCATAAATAAAGATGGGAAATGTATTGGATGTACGCAAGCACTTAACAAAAAAGGTGGTGGTTTCACTGATGAAGATGAATCCCGTTTAAAAGCATTTACTCAGCAAGTCGCTATTGCTCTGGAAAACGCGGCATTATTTGAAGATGTGGCGAAGGAGCGCGCATACAACAATAGCATGCTCACAAGTATGTCAAACGCAGTCATTACAATTGATGATGAAGGAAAAATAGTTACTTGCAACAAAGCTGGATTAAAGATCCTTAAGATTCGTGCTACAGATATTATTGGAAAAACCGCTGAAGAATTTTTCACTAATGGGCGTGTATGGATTTTAGAAAAGATTAAAATCTGCGAAGAGACCAAACAAGATGAATTGATGATGGATGCTGAATTTGAAGTTGGCACACATGATGATGACAATATTGAGACTGTATCTGCAAATATAAGTTTTCTTCCATTAGAAAACCAAGATCCTGATGGAAGAATGGATAAAGGTGACGGCCATCTAGGCACATTAATAATGATCGAAGACATTTCTGATGAGAAACGTATGAAGTCAACAATGTCGCGATATATTGATCCTCAAATAGCTCAACAACTAATGAGTGATGGGACTGATTTAATGGGTGGTCAAGAAACAGTAGCGACTTTACTTTTTTCTGATATTCGTGGTTTTACAACAATAACTGAGACTTTAGGTGCGCAAGGAACTGTTAGTTTATTAAACGAGTATTTTGATATTATGGTGGAAGCCATAAGTGAACAGGGCGGTATGGTTGATAAATTTATTGGTGATGCAATTATGGCAGGATTCGGTATACCCTTAGCTGGCACCGATGATGAAGATCGCGGGGTTCGGGCTGGCATCAATATGATTTCTCGTCTGTGGGACTGGAATGCAATTCGTGAAAAAGAAGGGAAGATGCCTGTTGATATGGGCTTGGGCTTGAATACAGACAAAGTTGTTTCAGGCAATATAGGGTCATCTAAGCGAATGGATTACACCATGATTGGTGATGGAGTTAACTTAGCCGCCAGACTTGAAAGCGCCTGCAAGCAATACTCGGCGAGGATTTTAATAAGTGACTATACTTACCACAAGCTAAAAGGTACTTACCAAATTCGCTATATTGACGATGTTGTTGTCAAGGGTAAGACTGAGCCTGTAGGTGTCAGGGAAGTTCTTGATTATCACAATGACATGTCGTTTCCGAACCTTATGGATACAGTTAACCACTTTAATGAAGGCAGAGAATTATACAAGAAAGGTAGTTGGGATAAAGCCATTAAATCATTTAAAGAATGCTTGAGAGCGAACCCTAAAGATAAACTATCTGATACTTATATTGATAGATGTTCAATTATGAAAAAAGAAAATCCAAAACAATGGGATGGTGTCTGGATAATGACTTCAAAATAGCTGTTTTTTTTAGCCGAACGAATTTTAAGTTGATTACAAACTTGCGGCTAACCCCGTCAGCTAAGTTAAATTCTGCATAGCCCACTGTTTCATCATTCTTAATTGAGCTTGCGGCTTAGGGTTGTAAAATCGCTACTCACATTTCTTTAAAAAATATCCCGAAATGCTCCTTTGGAACATCATTGAATTTGTGCATATGGCGCTTGGCTTGCGACCAGAAGTTTTCAATTCCATTGATGTGATTCTCCTTGTCTGCAAACAGTTTAGAATGATTGATGCGGAAGTGTTTTAATTCAGATACATCCAGCACTTTATAACCTCGCCAGCAGTCTGAATAGACAATACTATCTGGCACAACTTTTCGTTCAATAATGGGGTATAAGGTTGCTGACGAAGCATCCGCGTTAACTTTTGAGTAAACCTTACCTCCGCAATTTAAAAGCTCGAACACCGGGACTTTTACTGCAGCACCTCGGCCGCGCTTTCCTTTGCGCTTGCCGCCAAAGTAACTTTAATCAACTTCAATATCTCCGCTGAAAACAGTGTCAGCCTCTTGCTCAAGATGATAAGTGATGATTTCCCGTAATCTATGAAAATAATATATCGCTGTTTTTGGGTTAACTCGGACAAAATCAGCTGCGCACCGGGCTGTGGCTCCAGCTACAAAATGCTCGATTAGACGATCTTTTTAAGCTTTACTTAATTGGCTCTTTCTCATAATACCCATAATAAAACCTAAATCGTGATAGCTAGATCAGCCCCTTAAACTTTTAATTTAATTTAAATGTAAGAAATAAACCCATTTATGAATGGAAAAGTTCCTGAAGGTTAGCAATTTGGGTGCCAGCATGAGCAGCTGAGAAATTGCTACGTTAACGCCGTTACGGAGAGCTTCTTTCAACTTCTGAGAAGAGAGTAGATCAGGCCATGAAGGTATGTGACCCGCAAAGACGCTCGCCGAAACCTGTTCAATTATATCGAATTCTTTCACAATCCAAAAAGAAAGCACGCTAGCATTGGAATGTTGTCGCCAATAGATTTTGAACGTCATTAAAAATCGAAGTCACTGGGTGCCTAAAAAAACTATTGGCAATTTAGTATTTGGCAATCCCGTGGCAACGGTTCGTCTTTAAGCTACAATAAGGTTAGCGTTGGGCGATATGCGTGTTTGTGAAAAGTTAACGAGATATGAACTGAGCATTAAGATAGCATTAGAGAGTAATGAAATAAACTGTGCTTAAGCCGTTCGCTTGGTCGAAATAAATTATTTCAGGCTTTCATTTAAGAGAGATTTCGCTGGAAGTGGTCACCTACAAAAGGCTCTTAAATTTGAAAAAGATATCAGTTTTTAAATTTTCTCTTCCTCAGATTTATAAAAACTTGGCCAGCGACGTTTAACAACGACACTGGATGACGCCAAAGCATGACATGTATCTAGTGTCGATGGCTTTGCGCCGTCGGTGGGCTCATTATCTCGTTTTCGACGCGCAGGAATGACGGCCTGAAATGCTGTGATGGGCAGGGGGCCTAGAACCAGATCAGAAATATGTGTGCAACCCTTGGTGCGGCCAAGGCGTTCAAACACGTTCTTTCGCCAACCGGGGCCGATTTTCAGACCAGCAAGCTGTGCGTAGGCGGATGTAATATTACCGCACATGTTAAAAGGGCCTGCTTCGGTGACAGCTTCAGCGGATTGAACAACCAGGTCTTCATTCACCGTAAGGCGCACGCGCATCTGATGCACAGGCTCTCCGGCCGCAACGCCATCGCGGTCAATATTATCAAAGGTATAAGATTTGGTATCTGTGATGATCCCTTCGATATCCCACAATTCGTCATCACGTTGATATGCATCGCATGTAATTGTGCGGGTGTGGATATGGCGTCTGGGGGCGGCTTTCGACAGCGGCATTGAAATCTCCTGTAGTTGTTCCTCAATATTTCGCTTTTGCCAGTCAGAAGTGCAAGTGATATATTTACCAAACAAACGTTTGTTTAAGGAAAATTACTGTGGATGGATTGGTAGAAACGCAATCAACGGCAAAGGGAATGCAGCGGCGAAGTAACAATCGTCGCCAGGCTATACTTGATGCTGCGGCCCTTCAATTTCGTCATCAAGGTTATGCTGCGACGACAATGCGCGATATTGCACGAGATGCAGGGATGCTTGCGGGCTCGCTTTATTATCATTTTCCTTCGAAATCAGAATTGTTTTTAGCGGTTCATCAAGAAGGTGTCAGGCGCATTGCCGATGCCGTCGATCAGGCGATCAACTCGAATGATGCCAATGTTGAGCCATGGCTTCGCCTTGAGCATGGGCTAATTGCGCATCTTGAAAGCTTATTGAGCGGGGGAGATTACGCCCAAGTCGTTATTCGTGACTTACCAATTGATGACCCGGCATTAAAAGCAAAGCTTGTCGCACTTCGCGATTCATATGAAGACCGTTTCCGCGAACTCATTGATGCTTTGCTATTGGCTGAGCCTGGTGATGCGCGTTGGATCAGGTTGATGCTGCTCGGTGCGGCGAATTGGTCAAAAATGTGGTTCCGTGCCGATGGTGCCAGCCCCGCTGAGATCGGAAAGAACTTTATCCGGATGATACGTGCATCAAATGCAATGGAGATTAGGTCATGAATACGTCGGTCGAAACTGAAACGACAGAAATGTCACCACAGATTGCAGCACTCTCTCGCCCACCCAAAGTCATGGTGACGAAGATTGGTCTTGATGGGCATGACCGTGGATCAAGGCTGGTTGCTTCATTTTTGCGCGATGCTGGCATGGAAGTTATCTACACGGGGCCATGGCAAGAAGTGGCGACGGTGGTCAATCAAGCGGCTCAGGAAGATGTTGATTGTATCGGTGTCAGTTCATTGGCGACAGATCATCTTTTGGTGCCAAAGTTGATGACAGCCCTTCGAAACGCTGGGCTGGACGATACTATTGTGATTGTCGGTGGGATTGTTCCAGACGAGGACGAGAAAATGCTCAAACAAGAGGGCGTTGCCGCAGTCTTCCATTCGGGAAGTTCGCGCGCTGATATTGTTGATGGCATTGCTGATTTGATTATTAAGCGCCGGAAAGAGTTGGGAGAATAAAAATGGCACAGGATGGAAAAAATACGACGCTGGGCCAGGACTTCGAAGCTGCGCGTGATGGCTGGCAAGGTGCTTATGAGAAGCAGTTGCCGGATGAAGAAAAACGTCATAACCGCTCAGGCATCGAAGTTAAGCCGCTTTATACGCCTGAAGATTGGTCTTCGGATGATTACATGCCTGATCTTGGGTTCCCTGGTGACGCGCCATATACCCGGGGTATTTATCCAACAATGCACCGGGGGCGTTCCTGGACGCAGCGACAACTGATCGGCTTGGCGACACCTGAGGATTACAACGCGCGGATGCGCCGCATTGTTGATAGTGGGGCCACGGCGCTTAGCATGATTCCGTGTAATTCTTTTTACCGGGGTTTTGATGCGGACGAGGTTGATATCGAAATCCTCGGTACGTGTGGCACGACGATCAATACGGTTGATGATATGGAAACATGTCTGGCTGGTGTGCCTATTGGCGATATTTCTATCGCACTCAATGATCCATCGCCATTTACGCTATTGGCGTTTCTCTTGAGTGTTGCGAAGCGTCGGAATGTCTCATGGGACCGAATATCTGGCACCTCAAATCAGAGTGATTACATCTCTCATTATGTTGCCAATCATATGTTCTTTCGCCTCGCTTTAGGCGGCGCACGCCGGTTATTTGTTGATCACGTGCAGTTTGTAAATGAGAGATTACCGATGTGGAATCCCGTATCTGTCGTGGGTCAGCATATGCAGCAATCGGGTGCGACGCCGGCTGAGGCAATGGCGTTCACATTGGCTTCAGCCATTCAGTATGCCGAAGACTGTCAGGCCCGTGGGCTTGATGTTGATACCTTCCTGCCACGGTTTACGTTTTTCTTTGATATCTCTATCAGTTTTTTTGAAGAGATTGCAAAGTTCCGAGCTGGCCGTCGTATCTGGGCGCGTCTGGCTAAAGAGCGATTAGGTGCAAAAGACCCGCGTGCGTGGCGATTCAAATTTCATGCGCAGACGTCAGGCGTTGATCTGACGCGCCAACAACCATTGAACAATATAGCCAGAACTACGACCCAGGCGATTGCGGGTATCTTGGGCGGTTTACAGTCGATGCATACGGATGCGTATGACGAGGTGCTTTCGACGCCAACGGAAGCAGCGGCAAAAATTGCAATTCAAACGCAGAACATCCTCAGGGAAGAGGCGGGTCTAACAGATGTTATTGATCCATTGGGCGGATCTTATTACGTCGAGGCGCTCACGGATCAAATGGAAGAAAAAATACTGGCAGCGTTTGATGTAATCGAAGCTGCGGGCGGCATGTTCAAAGCTGTCGAAAATGGATTGGTACAGGAAAAACTTGGCGACTCGTCGCTTGAATTCCAACGCCGTGTTGAGACAGGAAAGCAGACGATTGTCGGTGTAAATGCATATCAAGATGATGAACCGATACCTGTGATGCCGCTTGAACGTCCGGACCGGTCCGCGATGGAAGCACAAGTTCAGAAGCTCAAGAAGTTTAAGGCCGATCGCTCATTAGCGGGTGTTGAACGTGCGTTAGCTGCGATGGCGCGGGCGTGTGAGAACGAAGACGATAGTGTGTTTTCCAGGCTTGTTGATGCTGCTGATGCCGGTGCGACGCATGGCGAAATATGCACGTGCTTACGCGCCGAACTTGGCTTTGGTCAGCCACTGATTGCCGCATGAGTGATTTAAAAGTGCGCGCTCAACTCACAGAACTACTCGCACGTGACAGCTTTGCGAAGGTATTAGGGATTAGCCTTGTTGAGGCTGGAACAGGGTCTTCCACGGTTACCATGGAAGTTAAAGCAGACCATTTGAATTTCATGGGGTGGGCGCATGGGGGCGTTATCTTTTCTCTGGCAGATACGGCATTTGGTTTAGCATCAAATTCACACGATAAAGCATCCGTTGGGATTGATGCCAATGTTGCATATCTATCGGGTGTACGCGAAGGAGATTTGATCGAGGCACGCGCCTCAGAAATCAGCCGCACTCGGCGCAAAGCTGTGTACCGCATAGATGTTCATCGACCTTCTGATGACACAGCGATCGCTGCGTTTACAGGTACGGTCTACGTCACTGAGCAACCGCTGGCATTTGAGGGTTAGGGCTTTTTTGTTGGGGCCCGACGGCGTTCCCGGTAGATCGTATACAGGCCACTGGCGACAACGATCATCGCGCCGATGACAGTCCAGAAATCAGGTAGACTATCAAAAAATATGTAACCAACAATGGTCGCAAAAACCAATAATGTATAATTGAACGGCTGCAATGATGATGCTGGTGCGGCTTCGAGTGCTTTGATCAACAGAAGGTGCCCAATTGCAGCCGAAATTGATAAGGCCAGCAACCAACCCCAATCTGATAGTGTTGGTGTCTCCCAATAGAACGGCCCGATTGCTGTCATCACTTCGAGGCCTACGACGGCCATGTAGACGGTAGAGGTCTCACCATCGTCATAGCGTGATACCAGTCGCGTCATGACGTTATATGCCGTAAACATCAACGCAGTGACCAACGCGAGGAGAGCCGCAGGCTGAATTGCTGCAAGACCCGGCCTTAAGATCACAAGGACACCAAGTAAGCCGACAAACACAGCGTCCCATCTTCGGATACCAACTGGCTCTTTGAGGAATACAGCGGCGATAGCCATGACCATAAGCGGGAATGTTGCCAATAGAGCATGCATTTTGGCTAGTGATAAATAGCGAATGGTGACAATGAACATACCGATTTCGGCAACAATCAGCAGAGACCGAAATATCTGTAGCCAGGGAACTTCACTTTTTGAGGAGTCGCGTAGTGGCTTCTTGCGGGCAGAAATCGCTAGTGCAAAGAATATGTAGAATATAAATCGTATCCAGAGAATCTATGGCACCGAATAGGTGACGGCAAGGGTCTTGGTTACGGCGTCCTGCAGCGAAAAAATAAACATCGCTGTGATCACCAGGGTAATCCCTAATGTCGCATTATCTTGGTGATCTGGGCTTTTCATTATAGCGAGTTACGGCTTTTTTCAGATAAATGAAAGGCACCAGTACCTGCTATTTTTGATTGCCAGCTATGCGCCGTAACGGTCACCAAAGACGAAAGCTTCGGTTTCGCGAATGCTTTCTTCGAGTGATTCCTTCACAGATTTGAATAAATCACGAACGGACACCACCGCAATGCATATGCCATCTACCACGACAGGCAGGTGTCGATAGTTCCGTGTCTGCATCAATTCCAGAGCATCGGAAGCGCTGTCGCCAGGTGCCAGTGTATCGGGGTTTGGTGTCATGATTTCCGCAACTTTTGTTGTTTTTGGGTCCAAACCACCGGCGGTTCCCTGAAATACAACATCGCGCTCTGTGATAATGCCACTAAGCTTTCCAGCACTATTGACGACGACGAGTGCGGCAATTTTACGGTCGCGCATTATCGTTGCCGCCGCTAGAACTGTGTCTTCCGCTGTGACACTTGCAACATCAGTTGGCTGCACGATATCTGGAACTATTTTTCGCTGCATGTTCGCCTCCCAAAAGCCGACTAATATTTTAGTTCGGCATAAATGTTAACCCACCCATACATAAAGTGTACGCTACCTCAGGTTTTAGTTGAAGGAGAAATCCTCTACCTGATTTTTTGTGTGGAAAGTGAGATACGCAGCGTTTTGATTTTATCGATCGTTGATAGTCTGGGATTTCAGAAAGTTATCGACAGTTTGGTTCACCAGATCAGGATATTCCCATAATGGAAATCCGCCACCACCGTCAATCGTTGCCCGTATGGCGTTTGGCATTTGTTTTGTCAGGGCTTCTGCAACATCCATAAATTCAGGTATGTCGTGCTCGCCATTCATAATCAATGTTGGCACAGTTAAAGCCTTTAACTGCGCATCGATAGGGGCGAGAGGTCGTGTAATAAGGCCGCTGTCCATCCACGGTTGCCTGTCGAATTCATGGATCATGTCCAGCTGCTCAGTAGCCCGGCAGATTTTTGGGTTCGCGCGCATAACATCAAACCAAGGACCTTCATTCCACCAAAGCTTGCGCGCGGCTTCAATCCCTTGGGCGCTTGCTGTCTCAGATATCCTTTTGATAAATTTGGCAACGGCAGGGATGGCTTGCCCGGGATAAATAGGGCCTTCCAAAATCAAACTTTTAAAAATACTTGGCTTCTTGCACGCGAGAATAAGGCCTGCGCTTGCGCCGAAATGTGTTCCCCAAAAATGACAGGATTCAATCTCGGCTTGTGCAAAGCATTTTTCAAGATATTCTGAAAATTCAGTAACGCTATATGGGCCCGCAATATCAGATGCCGAACCATGACCCGGCAAATCAATAAGGATTATCTGATGCGTCGTTGAGAAGGTGGAAATTTGCCGATCAAACAGACGTTGATTTTGAGACACGCCATGGACCATCGCAATCCATGGGGCATCGGAGTCCGTACGTTCTATAATCCTATAAGGGACGTTGCCCGACCAAGTCATTGGCGCATCTCATGACACTTTAAGTTAATTTTCTGACTGCTCAGCATCAGGATCAACAGGCGGTATGACGCGAATACGTGTGATCTGGTTGTTTTGCCGCCCAACAACATCAAAGCGGAAATCATGGAACATGAAAGACTGACCAACTTCGGGGATGCGGCGTGATTCATGCAAGATCAATCCTGCAATCGTTGCGGCTTCCTCGTCTGGGAGGTCCCATTCAAACTCACGGTTTATATCGCGTAATGTGACAGAGCCATCGATCAAATATGAACCATCAGACTGTGGCGTGACGCCAACAACTTCAAGATCATGCTCGTCATCGATGTCGCCAACAATTTCTTCGATGATATCTTCGAGCGTCACGACACCCATGTTGGAGCCGTATTCATCGATCACCAATGCAAAATGCTCACGCCGGTTCCGGAATGCCTGAAGCTGATCCAAGAGCATCGTTTGCTCTGGTATAAACCAAGGCGTGGAGGTAATACTCATAATGTCGACAGTTTTTGCATCTCCACCAAGACGCATCATTTCGCGAAGTAACGCCTTCGCATGGAGTACACCAACAATGTTTTCGGGATTATCACGCCATAATGGTATGCGCGTATAGGCACTTTCCAATACCTGATTGACGATGTCTTTAGATGGCAGGTCAGCATCAATGGCGACAACGCTCCGGCGGTGGGTCATGATCTCTTCAACCTGAACTTCGGTAAGTTCGAGGACGGATCGGAGCATATCCCGTTCCTGCTTCACGGATGGCTCATCACCATCATGAAGCTCAATCGCGCCTCTTAATTCTTCTTCAGCAGCTTCCCGGCTTTCGTCGGCACTATTGCTTGCTCCTAATGCCCTTAGAATCTGTCGAACGATAGCACTGATAGCGAGTGTAATCGGCGCCAAAACATTGATCACAGGGCTAATGATAGGCGCGACAGCAAGCGCCATTTTGTTGGCATTCCGAATGGCATATGTCTTAGGCAAAATTTCAGAAAAAATCAGCACAAGCAGGGTCATTGCAATCGTTGCGTAAATGACTCCATGGTCACCGAACAGATTAATAAGCAAGCTTGTCGCCAATGCAGATGCCAAAATATTGACGAGGTTGTTACCCAGCAAGATAGCTCCGATAAGCCGCTCCTTATCTTCGTGCAGTGTATTCACCAATGCAGCACGTTTGTCGCCTGTTTGCTCAAGCTGGTGCATGACGTGTTTTGATACGGCAGTTAGAGCCGTCTCAGCACCAGAAAAAAATCCAGACAGTACAAGCAACACGAAAATCGCGAGGCCGGTTTCCAACATCATCAATCCTTCCAGATCGGAGAAATATCTATGGTGATGCCATATTTTATTGTTATGTGCATCATGTGTTAACGCGCGTCAGCAATAAAGCCTTCAAGAACGCCTTTGACAGCGTCGTGGTCCACGTCGTTCGCGACAAATGAATTCCCAATGGCACGGGCCAAAATGAATGTTAGCTTGCCGTCTTGGGTCTTTTTATCGCGTCCCATGTGGTCAAGCAATGCATCTGCTGTCCAATTGCCGCCTGCCAGCCCCTTTAAATCGACAGGCAAGCCGACAGTTTTTAAGTGATCGCGTAGTCTGTCTCGGTCAATTTCACTTGCCATGGCAAGGCGGACGGATAACTCAAGCGCCATCATCATGCCAATCGCGACGGCCTCGCCATGCTTTAGCTTATCTTCAAAGCCGATTTGTGCCTCAAGTGCATGCCCAAAAGTATGGCCTAAGTTTAAGAGTGCACGAAGACCTTGCTCACGCTCGTCAGCGGTGACAATTTCTGCCTTGTTAGCGCATGACCGTCGTACGGCCTCGCGTCTGGCTGCAGGATTTCCATCCAGTACTTTTTGACCGTTCTCGATAAGCCAGTCATAAAATCCCCGATCATTAATAACACCGTACTTGATGACTTCTGCATAACCGCATAATCGCTCACGCATGGGTAACGTATCGAGTGTGCTTGTATCAGTGATAACGGCACGAGGTTGATGAAATGCACCAATCAGATTCTTCCCGAACCGTGTATCAATGCCGGTTTTACCGCCAACTGAACTATCAACTTGAGACAATAGGGTGGTTGGAACTTGAACAAAGTCGACGCCCCGCATGACAACTGCCGCTGCGAACCCTGTCAAATCGCCGATGACACCACCGCCTAAAGCGATGAGCGTGGTCTTACGATCGATATTGTTTTCCAAAAGGTTATCGAGAAGCTGCTCAAGATGAGACACACTTTTTGTATGTTCACCGGGTGGCAGAATGATCTCGCGCGTTTTAATGCCTGCATAATTCAATGATGTCTTAAGGGGCTCAAGCCAGCTTGGTGCAATATTCTCATCTGTAACAATAATGGCGCGTGGTGCTTTTAAGATATCTTTGATCAGCGATCCTGCATGCGAGATCGCACCATCACCAATAAAAATATCGTAGCTTCTCTCACCCATCGGGACATGGAGAGTTTCAATGCCATCGGTTTCGAGGCTCATTCTTAGGCTCCTGAATTCGTATTTTGTGCGATAATTTCAGCGACTTTTTGAACGGTGGCATCAAGACTCTCGTCACCGGTGTCTACGGTGATATCGGCTTCGGCATACACTGGGTAGCGAAGCTCTGCGAGGGCTATGAGTTTCGCACGTGGATCTTCAGTCGCGAGAAGGGGGCGTGTTTTTGAGCGCTTGGTGCGTTGATAAAGAACTTCCGGATCTGCACGGAGCCAAATAGACGTTGATGTTGCCTTGATGGTTTCGCGTGTTTCCGGGTCCATGAATGCACCGCCACCTGTTGCTATAATACTCGGGCCACCATTGAGCAGGCGGGCAATCACGCTACGTTCGCAATCACGAAATGCCGGTTCTCCATAAACGTCGAAGATATCAGTGACACCACATCCAGCCGCTTTTTCGATTTCCTCGTCAGAATCAACAAATGGGAGTCCAAGCGATTCGGCTAATCGGCGTCCAACGCCCGATTTTCCAGCACCCATTAAGCCAACCAAGACGATGGTATCCCGCCTCTTTGAAGCGGTTTCATCGACTTCTGGATCGTTTTTAGGCCCTATGGCCATCGTTTTTTGCTCTCCAATAACAACTTAAACCGATTTTATACCTTGGTTTGCAAGGTGCATATCGTTGAAAGGGCGTTGGCCTATCGGTAGACTTGCGCAACATTGACAAAAATTTGCCACAGTCATGGGCAAGCATCAAATACCGTATCACTGATACGACCGATAGACACAGACAACACGTTCGAATGGAATATAGTCTTTATGGGTAAATTGACGATTTTTATTTTGCTTTTATTGCTACTTGGGCTGGGTGGTGGCGCTGTTTTTTTGGCGACTTGGGAAATTCCGGCACCGGTCAGCAATGTGGAAAAGGTGCTGCCGAATGACAAATTTCCTCGTTAGACACATGAAATGGATCGCCGTATCGTTCGTTCTAACGTCGTTTGCGCTATCGCCCGTCGAAGCACAAACAACAGGTGAAACCGGCCCTGTAGACCTTACAGCAACACCTTCATTCAATGAACGAGCGCCTGTCTCAGGTCCGCGGCGATTGACACCGCGGGCAGCAAGCCCTGTGGAAAGCACACCGCGCCGTCGCTCCACAGTTCCTTTGAACACGCCTGCAAAGGTGGGTATTGAAGTTGATGGCTTAAGGAAGGTCGATACTGAGTCTGTTGGTGTGTTGACGACGACCGATGGTGGTCTTGGCGGTGGGATGTGGAAAGGTCTGACGCGTACACAGGCCGTTGCAATGGTGGCGTCGATCCCAACGAAATCAAATTCAGCAGCCCTTCGGGATGTTGCATCTCAAATACTCCTCAGCCGCGCCCGGGCACCTCTTGCAGTGAGCGAGAATGCACCAAGCTTTTTGGCAGCTCGCGCTGCTGCATTGTTGGCGATTGGTGATGTTGACGGCGCTGAATTGCTGTTAAGCGCGTCACCAACCCAAGAACGTCCACAAGGGCTGGACATTGTTGATGCGAATTTACAGATCATTCGCTTTAACAATGCGCGTGCATGTGGCTTGGCACGGAATAACGTTGCTAGTGCTGGCAAAGACTTCTGGCAGCGGCTTTTGATTTATTGCGATGCATTAGAAGGCAAAGCGGATAGCGTTGGCTTCGGAATGTCACTACTACGAGAAACATCAGGCGATGACCCTGAGATGGTTACGCTGGTTGATTCTGTCTTAAGTGGCTCGCCGATTATTCTTGAGAAAATTGGTCAGCCCAACACCATTCACATTGCCTTAAGCCGGGTCGCTAAGGTCGAATTGCCGACAAGCATTTCTGAGAATGACAATCCAATTCTGTTGCATGCAGCAGCGATGACGCCAAACTTGAGTATTGGTGCGCGCATTGAAGCCGCTGAGCGCGCCATTACTTTTGGTTCGCTAAGCCCAGCGCAGTTGCGACAATTGTATGAGCAGGTTACGTACAGTGAAGCTGATTTGGCAAACTCTTTAACCCGAGCATCAGAAATTGGTGGTGCCGCAGCGCGCGCACTCCTTTATCAAGCTGCGGTAAAGCAGAACATTCCAACGGCTCGTGCTGAGATCATTTCTAGTGCATTGGGGTTCGCGCGCGAAGATGGCCGCTATCAAGCTGCTGTTGAAGCATTCCGACCTCTCATCAACAGACTGCCACCAAGCCCGGAAATGGTATGGTTTGCACTCACCGGTGTCCGTGCATTTTTGGCCCTTGGTGAGCCCGTAGCAACTGATCGTTGGATGGCGTTGTTACGTGCCAGCGCAACGGTGAGTGAAGACGCTAAGGTCGCCTTGGCTCGGACACGCCCACTTGTGCGCTTGTTAGGTGGAGGTGATCGGAATGTACCCTTAGAAACGATCTTAACCGAATGGCTTGCAACAGTTGAAGATGCGCCGCAGCTCGTACCTTTAAGATCTCTGCTCAATGGCTTGTTTGTTGCTTTGGGGGAAGACCTCTCGGATGCGGCATGGGCGGGCATTGATACGGGCGGTCCAAAAAACCAATTGATGCCACCAACGGATATTTGGTTCCCGTTCCGCAATAGTATGCGGGCCTTTGAAACAGCCAAAGCATCACAACGCAGCACCATTGATGCGAATTCAAGCGTGGCAACAGGCATACCGGCTGGTGCTGCGAAACCAGCTATTCTGGCATTGCGTTCTATGGGGAACGGCGGCCCAGGGGCGCAGGGCGTGGCAGTCGTCTTTGAAGTTGTTGCAGCCTTGAAGTCATTAGGTATGGAGCGTGCTGCACGCCAATTAGCAGTAGAAACAGTGTTGGCGGCTGGGCTTTAAATCGATTTCTAATATAGAATGCTAGGAAATCTTGTGGCGGAACTAAATTATCCGTGGATCGACAATTTTCTGAACATGATGCGTTCAACGCGAAATGCGTCACAGAACACGCTGTCCGCTTATCGGGGTGATTTGACGGAATTCGCTCTTTTTGTTGGGCGTCGCCAAACCACGCCTGAGCGGGCCAGTGCAGACCATGTCCGAAAATACCTCAAAGCCTTGGATGAAAAGGGTCTTGCGGCCTCAACGGCGGCTCGTAGATTATCTGCATTAAAGCGGTTTTTTAAATTCGTTATCGACATGGGGTTTCGTGAAGAAGATCCGACGTCGACCCTTGATGGTCCAAAACTAGGCCAAAGAATTCCAAAATATTTATCAGAGGCTGATGTGGATGCCTTGATGGAGGCTGCGGGTCGCAGACCTGGTGCGGATGGCTTGAGATTGCAGGCTTTGGTTGAGATTCTTTATGCAACGGGGCTTCGGGTAACGGAATTGGTGACGTTACCGCTTTCATCATTCTTGCGTGAAAGCCCGGTTTTGGTTGTGACGGGTAAAGGTGGGAAAGAGCGCATGGTGCCGTTGGGAGAGCCCGCTCAAGATGCTGTCCGTGCGTATATCGAAATCCGAGACCGCTATTTAGCCAAAGATCGTGTCCAATCCCGCGCAAACCGCTTCTTATTTGCCTCACGTGGCAAGGAGGGACACCTAACACGGGCGCGATTTGGTCAAATGATTAAAGAGCTTGCAGTCGAAGCTGGATTAGATCGAAGACGTGTATCTCCACATGTGCTTAGGCATTCATTCGCCAGTCATTTATTGGCAAATGGCGCTGATTTACGGGCCTTGCAGCAGATGCTTGGGCATGCGGACATCTCAACAACGCAAATTTACACCCATGTGATGGAAGAACGGCTAAGAACATTGGTTGAAACGGCCCATCCCTTTGCGGAAATGTAATGACTGTTATGCCCCGCCCACATTGACAGGCGGCAGTCTGAACTCTATCTCTTTTGCAACGAATTCAAGGGCCGCCCCTTCGCGACCGTATTTATCCGCGCTAAGCGCATCCGGAGCCTTAAATGCTGAATAATCTTGCCAAACGTCTCTTCGGTTCGGCCAACGACCGTTTTGTTAAAACCCTTCAAGGTATTGTCGATGCAATCAATGCCGTTGAGCCAGAAGTTGAAGCTCTCTCTGATGACGATCTCAAAGCGCGAACGGCTTGGTTACGCGGTCGAGTAGAGGCTGGCGAAAGCCTGGATGATTTGCTTGTTGATGCCTTTGCAACGGTCCGTGAAGGCGCCAAGCGGACACTCGGTCAACGACACTTCGATGTCCAGATGCTGGGTGGTATTGTTCTCCACAAGGGCATGATCTCTGAAATGAAGACAGGTGAGGGTAAAACCCTTGTCGCAACGCTCGCTGTTTATCTGAACGCAGTCGGCGGCAAAGGCGTTCACGTTGTGACAGTGAACGATTACCTGGCTGAACGTGACGCAGGATGGATGGGCCAGGTTTATAAATTCTTGGGCCTGACCGTTGGCGTTATCACGCACGGCATGAGCGATGAAGAGCGCCGTGCAGCTTATGCTTGTGACGTGACGTATGCGACGAACAACGAACTCGGATTTGATTATCTTCGCGACAATATGAAGTTCACCTTAGAAGACATGTCGCAGCGCGAATTCAACTTTGCGATTGTCGACGAAGTTGACAGTATTTTGATCGACGAAGCTCGGACGCCTCTTATCATTTCTGGTCCTACAGAAGATCTAGGCGATCTGTATGCTGCTGTGAATGTTCTAATCGCCAAGCTCGATGAAGACGATTACGAGAAGGACGAAAAAGGGCGTACGGCGACCTATACCGATCCCGGCATTGAGAAAATGGAAGACTTAATGCGCGAGGCTGAGCTGCTCGAAGAGGGCTCATTGTTTGATATCCAGAACGTTAGTCTTGTCCATCATGCGAACCAGGCGCTACGTGCCCATGTCCTGTTCGAGCGCGATGTTGATTACATTGTCAAAGACGATCAAGTCATCATCATTGATGAATTCACAGGACGGATGCAAGAAGGACGGCGCTATTCTGAAGGTCTGCACCAGGCACTTGAAGCTAAAGAAGGCGTCAAAATTCAGAACGAAAACCAGACCCTCGCATCGATCACATTCCAAAATTACTTCCGCCTTTATCCAAAGCTGGCCGGTATGACGGGTACAGCAATGACGGAAGCCGGCGAATTCGCTGAAATCTATAAGCTTGAAGTCGTCGAAATTCCGACAAACGTTGATATCTCGCGTATTGATCACGATGACGAGGTGTATCGTTCCGTCGAAGAGAAATACGAAGCCATCGCCTTGCAGATCAAAGATTGTTTTGATCGCAAGCAACCTGTTCTTGTCGGTACGGTATCCATTGAAAAGTCTGAACAGCTCTCCGAGATGCTCAAAAAAAGTGGCGTCGAGCATAGTGTCTTGAACGCGCGTTACCACGAACAAGAAGCGCAAATCATCTCGCAGGCTGGACGTCCGGGTGGTGTGACGATCGCAACAAACATGGCGGGTCGCGGCACGGATATTCAGTTGGGCGGCAACTTTGACATGCGTCTGGCCGAAGAAGTGAAGGCTGAACCGGGTACAGATGCTTATGAGAAGGCCGCTGCAAAGTTAGTAGAAGAAATTCAGCGTGATCGTGAACTTGTATTAGCAGCCGGTGGCCTTTTCGTGTTGGGTACCGAGCGCCATGAAAGCCGACGTATCGATAACCAGCTTCGTGGCCGTTCAGGTCGTCAGGGCGACCCTGGTACGTCAAAGTTCTATCTTTCCTTGAAAGATGATTTGATGCGTATCTTTGGCTCTGAGCGTATTGACGGTATGTTACAAAAACTTGGCCTTCAAGAAGGTGAAGCGATTGTTCATCCTTGGGTGAACAAGGCGCTGGAAAAGGCACAGTCCAAAGTTGAAGCGCGGAACTTCGAAATTCGTAAAAACCTGCTGAAATTTGATGATGTGATGAATGACCAACGTAAGGTCATCTACGAACAACGCCGTGAGTTGATGGCTGCTGAAAATGTTGCAGAAGACATTATAGATATGCGTCAGCAGGTTGTCTATGATATGGTGAGCACGAGTATTCCTGAAAAAGCATATGCTGATCAATGGGATACTGAGCTCCTGCATGATGAAGTTCAGCGTGTATTTGGCTTGGATGTACCTGTCCAGGAATGGGCTAAAGAAGAAGGTATCGCGGATGAAGAAATTCGTGAACGCCTGACAGATGTCACAGATCGCATGATGGCTGAGAAGGCTGCGAATGTTGGCCCGGATGTCATGCGAATGGTCGAGAAAAGCTTGCTACTGCAGCTATTGGATCAGAACTGGAAAGAACACCTTCTGACCTTGGATCATCTTCGTCAGGGTATTGGCCTTCGTGCTTATGCACAGCGTGATCCTTTGAACGAATATAAGCGCGAAGCTTTTGATCTATTCGAAGAAATGCTTGAGGGATTACGTGATCGTATCACCACAGTTCTAGCATTCGTTCAGTTTGAAGCTGAATCAAAGCCAGATGCATTTGCACGACCACAACAGCAAATGACTGAAACACGTACAGACCCAGCGTTACAAGGTACTACTGATAATTCTGAAGGTGCATCCGATAATGCTACCGTGACGAACCGTCAGGCGCAGGGCGCTCTTAATCCTGAAGACCCAAGCACTTGGGGACGTGTGCCAAGAAATGCACCATGCCCATGTGGTTCAGGCAAAAAGTACAAGCATTGCCACGGCAAAGCCTCTTAAGCTCGATTGGTATTGTTGAGAGTGTTGCTAGGCCTTAGTTCAGGCCTTTGGTGCCCATCGACAAGAATTTCTCACGCCTGCTGCTGCGAAGCTCGCTCCCACTCATTGGGATGAGTTCTTCAAGGCACTTTTCGATCTCGTCGCCAGTGCGGGCCATAATCGCGTCTGGTTCACGGTGCGCGCCGCCTAATGGCTCAGAGATAATGTGATCAATAACGCCAAGCTTGAGTAAGTCTTGTGATGTGACACGCAACGCTTCGGCAGCATCAGAAGCTTTATCTGGATCCCGCCAAAGAATAGAGGCACAGCCTTCAGGTGAAATCACAGAATAGATTGCGTGTTCCAGCATGAGGACGCGGTCAGCAACGGCAAGCGCAATTGCACCACCAGATCCACCTTCACCAATTATGACGCTGACAAATGGCGCGCGGATAGAGATGCACTTTTCAATTGATCTCGCGATGGCTTCCGCCTGACCTCGTGCCTCAGCATCGATACCAGGATAAGCGCCGGGTGTATCAACCAGTGTGATGAGTGGAATTTGAAATCTGTCAGCAAGGTCCATCAATCGTTGTGCTTTGCGATATCCCTCGGGCTTGGCCATACCAAAGTTATGATGGATACGAGATTCTGTGCTATTGCCTTTCTCGTTGCCAATGACGACAACGGAATGACCTCGAAACCGACCAAGGCCGCCAACAATGGCGTTGTCGTCTGCGAATGCGCGGTCACCTGCGAGTGGTGTAAAATCATCGATCATCGCATTGATATAAGCGAGGGCATGCGGGCGCTTTTGATGGCGAGCCACTTGCGCTTTTTGCCACGGCGTTAATTTATCATAGGTCTGCGTCAGTAATCTCTGCACCTTTTCTTGAAGGCGCTGGACTTCATCGGCAATGTTGACCTCACCTTCGCTCGATAGATGGCGTAGTTCCTCTATCTTGCTTTCAAGGTCAGCAATGGATTTTTCGAAATCTAGATAAGCTTGCATAATATAGTCACTAACATTTTATCACGGTGTTGGCGAGCTTATCGCGCAGTATAAATCGCCTTAATGTGCAGCAATCTGCGCTGCGGTGTCCATCAGGACTTTCGCTTGCTTGATAGACGCAATGTCGATCAGTTTACCATTAAGTGTTACGGCACCGCGACCCTGTTTTTGCGCTTCCTCCATCGCATCAAGGATGGCTTCAGCTTGAGCGATCGCTTCGACAGAAGGGCTGAACACGTCATTAGACAAATCGATCTGAGATGGGTGAATAGCCCATTTCCCTTCGCAGCCGAGCACCGCTGCTCGTTTGGCTTGTGCAATATAGCCATCAGCATCGCGGATATCTCCAAATGGACCGTCAATAGGGCGTAAGCCATTAGCGCGGGCAGCAATAACCATCTGAGTGATAGGATAATGCCATATGTCGCCCCAATGGACGTCGCGCTCACCATTTTCGAGAGGGTCTGTCAGCACATAATAATCTTCGTTTGGGCCGCCAATATTGGTCGTACGTGCTTTGGTTGATGCCACATAGTCAGCAACACCAAAATGAAGTGATTCGTTGCGTGGCGATGCCGCAGCAATTTCATTTACATTCTGCATGCCAAGCGCCGTCTCGATAATCATTTCAAAGCCGATTCGGCTCTTGAAGCCTTTCGCAGCTTCGATTTGGGTCACGAGCATATCAATTGCATAGATATCTGATGCAGTTCCTGCTTTTGGTATCATGATAAAATCAAGTTTTTCGACCGCTTGTTCAACGATATCAATGACATCACGGTAGCAGTAATATGTATCGAGACCATTGATTCGCACAGAAACTGTTTTCGATGGCCAATCTAGATCATTCAGCACTTCAATAATGTTTTACGGGCCTGTTCTTTGTCATCAGGGGCAACTGCATCTTCTAGGTCTAAAAAGACCATATCAGCGGCGCTTTCAGCGGCCTTTTGAAGGAATTTCGTTCTTGATCCAGGAACGGCAAGTTCCAATCGATTGAGGCGTGCTGTTGCCTGCCCAACAATAGTAAAGCTCATAAATGAGTTTCCTTCTTTGATGTTCGCACTTGCAGCATGCCGGGGCGCACAGCCGCTTACAAGCATAAGCGGTCAGTGTACAAAAAAAGGCTAACCCGAAGGTTAGCCCCTAGTTATGTCGGAGAAACGAGAGTTTCTCACAGGGTAATGAGTTTGCCTTAAGCAAACGAGCGGCGCTCGTTATCTTCGACGTCGACTTTGTTTCGGCTGGTAGCATCTTTCTTCCGCTGAATCTCGCGGGAGACCGCATCTTTATACATGAGCTTCTTAGCGCGGCGGCGGCGATTGAGTTCAAATGTCTCGCGGGCTGCGACATAAAAACAAACGGATACACCGATAACGAATGCGCTACCAAGTGCAGTTAATTTGATAATTTCGGGATCCTGAAAAAAGTCTATTGTATTACCCTTTGTTTAGCGACGCCGTTAATCGGCGTTGTGTTGTTTGATTAACTTGATGCTGATTATCGCACCACAATATTTCAGGGGTTTTTCATAACTGAATCATTTGATTTCATTATGTTTCAAAATGTTAATATGGGCCGTGCGTTGTTGGCCTTGCCCCAAACCGACCGATATGCTTAATCGCTTGGTGATAAAATACATTTAGCCAATATTGATTTTGTTTTTAGGAGATAAAGATGTTTATTCGAAACCTCGCAATCAGCGCATTCGCAGCTGGATTCATCAGCGTTGCGGCGCTACCGGTACTTGCAGATGATCCCGTCGTTGCGATCGTCAATGGCGAGAAAATCCTTCGCTCCGATGTTGAGAACGCCCAAGAAAATTTACCTCAGGAATATCAAAGCATTCCGATGGAACAGATTTTTCCTATGCTGCTAACCAGCATGATCGATAGCAAACTGGTTGCCGCTGACGCGCGCGCCCGCAAAATCAATGAAGACGAAGAATTCAAAGCGAATGTTGCGTTGGTTATGGATCAGTTGCTCGAGCGGTATGCTGTTCAAAAAGAAATTGCGTTGGCGGTTACCGACGAAAAATTACGTGCAGCATATGACGCTGGCGCTGTTGAAACAGAATCAGAAATTCAGGCACGGCACATTCTTGTGAAAACAGTCGAAGAAGCGAATGCAATTATCAAGAGCCTCGACGGCGGGGCGGATTTCGCTGAGCTCGCTAAAGAAAAATCAACTGGGCCTTCTGGTCCTCAAGGCGGTGACCTTGGATTCTTTGGTAGAGGTCAGATGGTGCCACCATTCGAAGAAGCTGCATTTGCACTTGAGCCTGGTACGTACACAAAAACACCTGTGCAAACTCAATTTGGGTATCATGTGATTAAAGTTGAATTTGAACGTGTAGCACAGGCGCCTAGCTTTGAAGATAGTGTTGAAAAGCTCCGTGCCGAAGCAGCTCAAGCCGCCGGTGGTGCATATGTTGAGCGTTTACGTGCTGGTGCCAAGATCGAACGTTTTGAAGCTGATGGCACTAAAAAGTAAGCAATAGGAATATCGCATGATTGCCAAGTCACCGCTTGCACCGGACACATTTCCTGAGTTGCCGCCGATTGATGGTGTTGAGATTTCTGTTGCGAATACGGAACTCAAATACAAAGGCCGTCCGGATTTGATGTTGATGCAGTTTGAGCCTGGAACTCAGGTTGCAGGTGTATTTACGCGTTCATTATGCCCATCAGCCCCTGTGGATTGGTGCCGTCAGCATTTACTTGGCGGCGAAGCACGTGGCGTGGTCGTCAATGCGGGTAATGCGAATGCTTTTACAGGGAAAGCCGGGGCTGACGCCTGTGAAACTGTTGTCGCAACTGTGTCTGATGTACTGATGTGCCGTCCGAGCCGCGTATTTGCGGCATCTACGGGTGTTATCGGTGAAGTGCTGCCTGCGGATTTGCTTGCACCCTTTGTCGCACCGATGGTCGCTTCAGCCAAAGCAGATGCCTGGGCTGTTGCGGCGGATGCCATTCTGACAACGGATACTTTTCCAAAAGGTGCGACACGACGGGCTGAGATTAATGGCACGGCAGTGCGGATTAATGGTATCGCCAAAGGCTCAGGGATGATCGCGCCTGACATGGCGACTATGCTTGCGTTTGTGGCGACCGATGCAGCCATACCTGCAACCATCTTGCAGACGTGTCTCACGGCAGCTGTTGAAAAAAGTTTCAACCGTTCAACGGTCGACAGTGACACCTCAACAAGTGACACCGTCATGGCATTTGCGACCGGTTTGGCTGGCAATGATGATGTCCAAGGTGCCGATGACCCGGCCTTAAGCGCATTTCAAGCAGCACTGGATGATTTGTGTATCGATCTTGCCAAACAAGTGGTTCGGGACGGCGAGGGTGCAACAAAGTTTATCACGATCAAAGTCACTGGCGCTGAGCATGACATGGCGGCCAAGCGCATTGCGCTGTCGATTGCGAACTCACCCTTGGTGAAAACCGCGATTGCTGGTGAAGACGCGAATTGGGGCCGTATCGTGATGGCTGTCGGCAAAGCAGGCGAGAAAGCTGAGCGTGACAAGTTGGCTATTCGTATTGGCGGCTTAGATGTCGCCAAGGATGGTGCTGCAGTTGAAGGCTTCGACGAGGCACCTGTTGCGGCGCATATGAAGGGCCAGAGTATCGACATTGAAGTCGACCTCGCACTCGGCGACGGCAACGCAACCATTTGGACCTGTGATCTGACACACGGGTATATTTCGATCAATGCCGATTACCGATCCTGAAAGCGGCTGTTGGGGGGCTGCGTTCCCAGGCTTGGGACGTGACCTCAAGACTGTGCTTGTCGCTGCTGCGGCGCTCATTGATGCTGATGGGCGGGTGATGATCGCAAAACGCCCTGAAGGCAAACCCATGGCCGGGCTATGGGAGTTTCCAGGCGGCAAAGTGAATGCCGGCGAGCTACCTGAAACGGCGCTGGTTCGTGAGCTCGAAGAAGAGCTAGGGCTGGATATTACAGAATCTTGCTTGGCCCCATTTACGTTCGCAAGTCAT
>DGOK01000006.1 GCA_002389385.1 Rhodospirillaceae bacterium UBA4468
GTTATTTACAGTCAGATATCGGGCATTCACGGGTAAATCCGAAGAACGTACCGGGGTCGAGCTGGTGCCATGCAGGCGCTGAGCAAGCGCGGATATGATTACCAAACAACGTACCATCTTTCCGCTTGTTAACTAACCGCGTATCCATAACCACGATAGACAGAAGTTGTTTCATTTGATGTTTAGATTCAATCAGGTTTGTATGTTCACATTGTAAGACAGAGGGACCTTGGCTGATAATTTCTGCAGGCTGATATCCTGTTAAATTATGAAAATAATCAGAGACGTGTATGTACTTGGGCATGCCATCGTTCAAAGCGGATGACATAACAAATGCAACGCCGATACCATCAGCAAATCTGGCAATTTCCATTATATCATATTGATTGTTTGAGCGTGCAAAATCCTGGACGATTAGATTTGGGTCTCGGTTTTCGCGGTTCAGATAATCACTGACCATCGGCTCTCTCGTCATTGCACAGGATCACTATGAGCATCTTAGGATGGTTGTTTTTTAATTCAACAGGTCCTTTGTTATGTTTTGTACCTTTTTATTAAAATTCTACGGCTTACGATTTTTTAGCAACGCGTGTCATCTTCAAGATCATCAATTTCCTGACTATTAACGGTTTCAGGATAGAACTCATAGACAACCTGAGATGTCCGCTGCATGGCCTGGTAATCGCCTTGCTCTTCTGTGGTTATACTCGCACGTTGTGTCAGTCGCCACATAATAAAGATCGTCAAAAAAACGGTGATAATTCCTATGAAGATGAAGAGTCCTGGCGGCCCAAAAATATCCATCATCAATGCACCTGCTGTCGGGCCAATCGCGGCGCCAATACCATATGCCATCATCAAACCGCCCGATGCAGGTACGATATCATCTGCTTCGACATAGTCATTCATATAGGCCACTGCGAGCGGGTATAGCGTAAACGAGAGGCCGCCAAACAAAGCGCCTAACGCGATTAACCCAGTGCCATTGTGAACGTCTTTATTCATGATCACGAAACAGACAATCGTTGTCGCAACAGCAACCCCGATGATCACCAATCGGCGATCAAAAGTATCTGAGAGTTTCCCAATAGGCCATTGCAGCACCAAGCCGCCAATAATCACAGCGCCCATGAATTGCGCTGTTTGTGCTGTCGCCAATCCAACTTTTTGCGCAAATAAAGCACCCAATCCATAGAATGCCCCCATCACGATTCCTGACGCCAGAGAAGCCGTCATGCCTGTTGG
This sequence comes from Rhodospirillaceae bacterium UBA4468, assembly GCA_002389385.1. GTDB lineage: Bacteria > Pseudomonadota > Alphaproteobacteria > Rhodospirillales > Casp-alpha2 > UBA4479. The sequence goes on from DGOK01000006.1 coordinate 1,246, forward strand.
TGAAATTCCCCATACCCGAGCCAATCGGAACCTTACTGGCTTTGGGAGTTCTGGTGCACTTACACGGGTCATCGCGACGGGCAGGATCGCCAGTGACATCAGTATTGATGTTAAAATAAATAAGTCTGTACCTAACTGATCCGGGATATTAATCAAAAACTGCCCGGTACCCTGCCCCACATACAAGACAATCTGATACAACGAAAATACCTGACCCCGGATTTCGTTGGATGATTTTTCATTGAGCCAACTCTCCGTACACATGAACATACCAACAGTCATAAAACCAACGACGAACCGCAAAGCCCCCCACGCCCATGGATCGGCGGTCAACGCATGCGCCAAGGTTGCCGCCGACATGAGTGAGCCTAAAGCAGCAAAAGCACGAATGTGCCCAACATTAGTGATCAAGCGGTGACATGACGTCGCCCCCATCACCAGACCTATAAAATACATCGACGTTACAAGACCAACCACCGTTGATGGATGCTCTGCGACACCCATCCGGAAGGCTAGAATTGTCGATAAACCACCGGCGCCTACCATTAATAAGGCGATCCCAAGTAGTAGCGAAGAAACAAGGCTGAGTGTCGATAACATAAGCAGCACTTTGCGGCACGGTTTCAATAATTCCGCCGCGTTTACGCCTCATGGATTTCCGACGCAAGCGAATTATTATGCACGCCTTATCGATTGCTCTTAACGCTGTATCCCACGCCTACTATAGATATCCACGGTTTCTTCCGATCTGGGCTTATTCTTCATCACACGTCAGGCTTAAGGGGCTGCTGGCCGCGTCTCGCAACTTTGCAAAATGCTTGTCCCAACCTACATCCATTGAACGCAATAAACCGAAGGCTTGATCACCTGCAGCTTCATCAATGCCTTCATGTTTCAACGCCAATCGTGTCCCATCGAACACTTCTTCAAGTTTCCATGTCAGGGTTGTCGTGGCGCCGGCAAGCATGTGAACAGTGTACGTGCAGACCAATTCATCGGGCGGGCTCATACGGACCACCTCTCCCCAGCAGATTTTATTATCGTCTCCGGCACCTCCATCGGGATCACGCAGTAACGCGTAATCCTCGCCCTCAACAAAATCTTTATCTGCGGGGTGGAACCAAATTGCGAGTTTATCTTTTTCTGTTAAAAAGGACCAAACCGTTTCCCGCGATGCATCAATAATGATTGTTTTGATAAGTGTACTCGTCGATATGAGTCATATCCTTTTTAAATGTTATTTTCGTTTTCAATAGCGGTTTTCAATTTGCCCAAACGGTCGTCCCAGAAACCACTGAAATACGCGATCCATTCCGACGCGGCCTTGAGACCATTCGGCTCAAGCGTGTTGATTCGCTCACGCCCATTGGCACGCACAGATATCAACCCGCCCTGCTCAAGAACGGTAAGATGTTTTTTAACGGCAGCCCGGGTCATCTCGAAACCTTGAGCAAGTTCACCAATACTCATATCGCTATCACTCAGACGCATAAGAATATGCCGCCTTGTCGGATCCGCGAGGGCTCTAAACGTACTTTGGAGTTCTGTTCCGATCGCTTGCACGACATACCTCTCTAATATGATACTAAATGGTATTTTTTATATACAGTACCAAAAGGTATTATGTCAAGGCGCAATGCATCACACTCAAGCAAACCGCATGCCGATCAGAAATTAATCGACGAGCGCAGCAGCGTGATGTCTCAGATGATCTTCAATGAATGACGCGATAAAGAAGTAGGAGTGATCGTAGCCAGGCTGCATCCGCAAATTCACGGATTGCCCCACAGAGGTGCACGCATCAGCAAAAAGCTCCGGGCGAAGTTGCTCGCCCAAGAAATTATCTGCGTCGCCTTGATCGATTAAAATTGTCCCCGGATGACGCTTGCCGGCTTTAATCAATGCGGTGGAGTCGTAGTCATTCCAGGTGCTTTGATCCGCACCTAAATATCCCGTCAGGGCCTTTTGTCCCCATGGAACCTGCGACGGCGCAACAATCGGTGAGAACGCCGATACGCTGGCATATGTTTCTGCGTGCTTAAGGCCAATGGTCAACGCCCCATGCCCCCCCATCGAATGCCCCATAATACCCTGACGATCTGCACGCGCCGAGAAATGCTTGAAGATCAACGCAGGCAATTCACCCGTGATGTAACTATACATCCGGTAATGCTTCGACCATGGCGCTTCGGTTGCATCGACATAAAATCCAGCCCCTGAGCCAAAATCATATGCGTCATCTTCACCTGGAAGATCGACCCCGCGCGGGCTTGTATCTGGTGCAACGATGACCAGACCAAGGTCAGCCGCAACCCGTTGGGCGCCTGCTTTTACCGTGAAGTTATCCTCGGTACATGTCAGCCCGGACAACCAGAAAACAATAGGCTTGGGTTCATCAGATGCACCCGGCGGCGTAAACACCGCAAACCGCATATCGCAATCAAGCTCCTGCGACGTATGGCTATAGACGCCCTGCGTGCCACCAAAGCTGGCTTGTTCTGAAATTATCTTAAATGTCATCTCATCCTCGTTCATTCGATATACATCGTGCGATTAAGCGCTAATGCCTTTTGCGTGAAAAATGTAGCCAAGGAAACTCAGCAATAATTGTGCGGCCAGAAAGGCTGTCGTGCCGTCGCGGTCATAATCGGGTGCGACCTCGACCAAATCAATGCCGACAACATCGCCTCGGCTGGCTAGGCCTTTAAGAATTTCGAGGACTTCGTAATATAGGAAACCCCCATGGCTTGGCGTGCCTGTACCAGGGGCGATGGACGGATCGAAACCATCGATATCAATTGTGCAATAATACCGTTTCCCTTTTGACACGCGGGCCAACACGCCTTCTGCACCGAACTTGCGCACATCGCGAACGGACAGAATGTCTGAACCTGCTGCGCGAGCAGCCTCGTAATCTGCC
>DGOK01000084.1:0-4373 GCA_002389385.1 Rhodospirillaceae bacterium UBA4468
CTTGCCGATCAATGGGGACTTGATGATCTCGAAGAGATTGATATCCGCGTTCTGCGTAGTCTCCAAGAGGCACTCCGTAAGAGTGAATGGGCCGTGACCGTCGCGGTGCATCGCAGCACACGCATTACAGCCGTTTGGCCCGGACTGATTGATCATGCGTACGGCATCGCCTTTGATATCGGCTCGACAACCATCGCTGCCCATCTATGCGATCTAGCTAGCGGCGAGGTTGTCAATTCTGGGGGCGTGATGAATCCACAAATTCGCTTTGGTGAAGACCTCATGAGCCGGGTCTCCTATATCATGATGAACCCGGGTGGTGAGGTTGATCTGACGGAATCCGTTCGTACGGCCATCAATGATTTAGCGCATGATGTGATCAACGAAGTGAATGTGAGATCAGATTCGGTTTTGAATATAACCGTGGTCGGCAACCCGATCATGCATCACTTAGTCTTAGGCATTAATCCGATCGAATTGGGGGGCGCACCATTTGCGCTGTCTACAAATTCAGGGATGACGCTTTGGGCCACCGAAGTCGACATTGATAGCGTCAATCCAGATGCACGTGTCTATTTCTTACCCTGCATTGCGGGTCATGTGGGCTCTGATACTGCGGGTGTCATCTTGTCCGAAGAACCGCACCTTAGAGACGAGATGACGCTTATTGTGGATGTGGGAACGAACGCAGAAATTATTTTGGGTAATCGCACGAAACTCCTCGCAGCGTCATCACCAACCGGACCTGCCTTTGAAGGTGCACAGATTTCATGTGGTCAACGCGCAGCACCAGGTGCGATTGAAAGGCTCCGCATTGATCGCGAGACGCTTGAACCACGCTTTAAAGTTATTGGAAGCGACCTTTGGTCTAATGAAGAAGGGTTCGTCGAAGAGATCGCAGCGACAGGTGTCACAGGCGTATGTGGATCTGGGATCATTGAAGCTCTTGGCGAAATGTTTCTTTCCGGCATTCTTCTGAGCGATGGGACAATCGATGGCTCGATGGCGGCAACCAGCCCCCGTATTCAGGCAACCGACCGTACATTCTCATATGTCCTTTTCGAGGGTAAGATCACATTGTCTGTCACACAGAATGATGTGCGCGCAATCCAGCTCGCAAAGGCAGCACTATTTGCTGGTACTGCGCTTCTGATGGACAAGATGGATGTTGACCATGTGGACCGTGTCGTATTGGCTGGCGCGTTCGGCACCCACATAGACCCAAAATACGCGATGGTTCTCGGCATGATCCCAGATTGTGGCCTCGACCGAGTATTCTCAGCCGGGAATGCCGCTGGCACGGGCGCACGTATCGCCCTATTAAATCAACAAAGCCGTGACGACATCCAGCAGATTGTTAAATCCATCACCAAGGTTGAAACAGCGGTGGAGCCACGTTTTCAGGAACATTTCGTCAAGGCTATGGCGATACCGCATGCGGATGCACCCTACCCTCAACTTGAGTCAGAAATGCCTGAGCTCACATTGAGACGTTCAGCAGTCGCAGCATCAAGCGATCAAGATGGCGGTCGACGTCGGCGGCGACGGTCACGTTAATCCAGTCACATAATTCCAATAAACCTTTTGAACGATTTGTGTTTTCTCTGATTTCCTCGTACCAGAGATGATGACTTCTGAAGATCCCAAAGAATGGCATAGACGAACCTGGCGCATCGCCCTTCCGGTGATGATCACGAATGTATCCGTTCCTATCTTGGGGATCGTCGATACCGCCGTAGTCGGCCGCCTGCCAGGCCCCGAATTTGTCGGTGCCGTTGCCGTAGGCGCGTTGATCTTCAGCATGCTTTATCATGGGTGCAACTTCCTCCGTATGGGGACCACAGGACTTACAGCTCAATCATTCGGGGCCAAAGATGGAAGCGAAGTACGCACATGGCTTGTTCGAGCCCTGTTCTTAGGCGCTGTGATTGGCATCCTCATGATTGCAGCTCAATGGGTTATTTTTGAAACTTCGACACTGATCATAGGCCCAAGCGAAAAGGTTCGCCCCCTCACCGAAGAATATTTTTACATCCGTATCTGGGGGGCACCTGCCTCATTGGCAAACTATGCCCTGCTCGGCTGGTTCTTTGGTGTCCAGAACACGCGTGCAGCACTCATCACGCAAATCTTCATGAATGGCATGAATGTCATCCTGGATTTCTGGTTCGTTATGGGGCTTGGTTGGGGCGTTGCCGGTGTCGCATGGGCAACTTTGATCAGTGAGATTTCCGCCGTTGCCCTGGGTCTTATCTTTGCTGCACAGCACCTGAATAAACTGGGCGGTCGCTTCAAGAGGGCAGACATCATGCAGGCAGCCCCCTTAAAACGGATGCTCAGCGTGAACCGAGATATCTTTATCCGCTCAATGTGCCTTCAAACCGTGTTTATCGTTTTGACGTCCATAGGCGCACGGATGGGCGACACAGTGCTCGCAGCCAATGCTATCTTGCTTCACATTCAGATATTCACATCACATGCACTCGACGGCTTTGCAATGGCCGCTGAGGCACTTGCTGGTGAGGCTAAAGGGGCAAAGTCTAGGAAAAGATTTGATGCAGCCGTGCGCGCATCATCTATTTGGTCGCTTATCGTTGCGGTATTCCTTTGTATCGCAACGGCTCTTTTGGGTGGTGCCGTCATAGACCTGTTAACGACACAGGAAAGCGTTCGCGCCGTCGCAAGACAGTACCTCATCTGGAGTGTTTTCTTGCCCCTGTTATCCGTCTGGAGTTATCAGCTCGACGGTATTTTCATTGGGTGTACGTGGTCCCGCGAAATGCGGAATTCCATGATCCTGTCGTTGACTGCATATTTAATTGCATTGGCGGCCCTCGTCCCTGTTTTTGGCAACCATGGGCTTTGGGCAGGCCTTGCAGTGTTAATGGTGGCGCGAACCATAACGATGGGCTGGATGCTGCCAAGACTTCAAAAGACGATTGGCACCTAAGGTCTCGCCCTAATCTATCTGTCGCTCAATACTTGGCGTCCGGCTGAAATGCTCGCGGTAGCATTTAGAGAAATGTGAAGCGGACACAAATCCGCAGGCCAATGCGATACTTAGAATTGGCAAACTCGTTTGACGCAAAAGGAAACGTGCGCGATTAAGGCGTAAGGACAGATAATACTTGGTCGGTGCTATACCTAAGTATTTTCGAAACAAGCGCTCAAGCTGACGTGTAGAAAGGCTCACAGTATCGGCAAGCGTTGAGCAGTTCACTGGATCTTCTAACGAGACTTCCATTTGCTGGATAACCGCTAATAATTTTGGATGTGACACCCCTAAGCGCGTACGGAGTTCCATCCGCTGACCTTCATCCCCCTCACGAATGCGGTGGTGCATTAACTGATCTGCCACACTCGCAGCGGTCGCCACATCATAATGCAATGCGATCAAGCGTAATGATAAATCAAGTGCGGCTGTACCGCCTGCACATGTGAAGCGTGTACGGTCGATTTCATAAAGTTCTGAAACAACCTCAATATCCGGGAACTCCTCAACAAATGAGGGTATATTCTCCCAATGAATTGTACAGCTGTAACCATCCAGTAAGCCTGCTGAAGCCAGAACTTCTGTGCCCGTACATATGGCACCAATACCGGTGCCATGTGATGCAAGTCGCCGAAGCTTTTGTAATATTGGTTTTGATATATGATTTTTTACGTTCAGACCCGTGCAGACAAATACCGTCTCAAGGCCATCAATATCTACAATACTGCCATCAACATTTACCGAGAGACCGTTGCTGGCAATAACGGGTTCACCGTCAATTGAGAAAACATCGCACGCATAGAGTGCTTGTTCTGCCAGTCGATTGGCCAAGCGAAACGGTTCGACACCGGCGCTAAATCCGATCAACGTAAATTCGGGTAAAAGTATAAACCCGATCCGATGTGGTTTGGTCCCATTCGCGCTGCCAAACATGGCCAGCTTCCCTTTATGACTGTCCTTATGACACAGTTCTTGATTTACGTTACTGCAACTATTGGCATCTGAAAACACAGAAATGACAAACACGTGACAACCATTCCGAAGCACGCTACGCATGAGTGAGCAACGGTTACAAAGGGGGTTCCAATGCCAAGTTTTAGCAAGCTAGAATATGGCCGCAGACTAGATCTCGTGCGCGCACGGATGGAGCAAGTAGGCTTCGATGTCCTGTTAACAAGCAACCCAGCAAATATGAATTATTTAACCGGCTATGATGGCTGGTCGTTCTATACGCCGCAATTGGTCGCCGTCTCTTTAACGTCTAATGAGCCCATCTGTATTGTTCGCGGGATTGATCAACCCGACGGAATGGTGACAACACATCTCGGTCCCGACAACATGGTTGGCTACCCAGACCATTACGTTCAGGCAGAAGATAAAC
>DGOK01000084.1:4397-4658 GCA_002389385.1 Rhodospirillaceae bacterium UBA4468
AATGGGCAAAGGTCGCATCGCTGTCGATATGGATGCCTACTACTAGTCAGCCCGCGCGCATGCAGCGTTGGTCGCCGCCTTACCCAACGCGACGTTTGTTGATTCAAAGAATATTGTGAATTGGGTCCGCATCATTAAAAGCGATGACGAGATCGCATATATGCAAGATGCTGCAAAACTTGTTGAACTCGCAATGCAAGCTGGCATTAACGCGATTGAGTCAGGCACGCGCCAATGCGATGCCGTCGCAAAAACCTACAG
>DGOK01000048.1 GCA_002389385.1 Rhodospirillaceae bacterium UBA4468
GCCCGCCATCAGTGTCTTTTAAATTTTTAGAAGTCCAAGGACCGAAGCCAAAAGATCGTCTCAAGTTTACGGCGTCTCTTGGTTATCTGGGGGGGCGTGATCAAGATGATAACGACGCACTCCTGGGGCTAGGTGATATAGACGGTGGTGCAACTGCCAAGTTGGCTGTTGATTACCAAGCCCAAGACTTTGGTATGGCACTTTCTATTGGGCACGACTTGGCAAGTGACCGCGAAGGCACAACATTGAATTCATCTGTCCGTTATGGCTTTGACTTAGGCTCTGCTCGTACCCGATTGACCTTGGGTGCATCGAGTACCTGGGCTGACGGCAATTATATGGAAAACATTTTTGGAATTACCTCTACGCAAGCTGGCCGTTCGAACCTTGGATATCGAGTGTATGAAGCAGAGGCGGGCATTAAGGACGTTGGTGCATCGTTATCACTTCGGCACTTCCTGACGCGTAATGTTGGTATTACAACGCGGCTTGGTTACACGCAATTGTTAGGAGATGCGGCTGACAGCCCAATCGTCAGTGGTCAGGGTGATGCGGGTCAATTTTCAGGTCTCTTTGCCATAAGCTATAGATGGTAATTTTTGAACGCAGTTCTTTTCCAATTGCGCAGCCATTACAGCCAACCTTTTCCCAACGCACCGTCGTAAATCAGTTTAATACCAGCGACGAACAGTAAGATGTAGCAAACCTTATAAAAGGTCTCCGCATCGATATATTTGATCAGTTTCCAGCCAATCCATACACCGAGCGGGACTGCGGGCATCAGGACCAAGCTTGTATTTAGGTTATCTGTTGAGAACTGCCCCAGCCAAAGATAGGGCCAGATCTTCACCTGATTGACGATAAAGAAAAAATAAACGTTAGTGCCGACAAACACCCGTTTGTCGAGACGTTGCGGTAGTAGAAACATCTTCACCGGGCCGCCGCCAGCATGGGCGACAAAGCTGGTAAATCCGGCAAGTGCACCACAAACGGCACCAAACAAACGGCCCCAGCGCGTTTCAGAACTCACGGGCGCCTGTTGAACGAAATAGGTCAATGCAAAAACCAGCGATAGCCCGCCCAACATCAACCGGATCGCATTGTCATCAAGATGGCTGAACGTGAGTGCCCCGATGCTGATACCGATAACGGCGCCCGGCAACATAGCGAGTAGGTTTTTGCGATGGAAATCCTTGCGATAGCCCCAGATATTGAACAAATCGATGGCGCACAGAATGGGCAGCATGATTGCCGCGGCGGCAACTGGCGAAATGAAAACCGCCATGATTGGAACGGAAAGCTGCCCCAATCCGCCACCGAGACCACTTTTCGAAATGCCGGTGATGAGCACAGCGAAAAGGGCGGCGGCAATGAAGACCGGATCAAAAGTCATTTCGAACAAGGGATGGGGCTTTCTGGGTCAGATTATGAGTTAGGTTTTCTGGCTGAGTGGCATACACGTGAGAACTTCGAAGCTTATATTATTTCTTTGTCACAGCTAGGGTCAATAACGGACGAATGACATCAAGTCTGGATTACCGAAGAAAGCAGATGTCCTTGATCAATAATGCATTCTTGCGGCGAAGCCTCCCGTCGCATTTAAGTCAGTAAAACCTGTTGCTCGTCAAAACACGGCGTGTTGATACATTGCTGAGAACGACGCATCATGTGTCGACTTTTTGTTTAAGGCGCGCGGAAGATCAGGTCTGAAGTCTCCGCAATTTCATAATAATCAAAAGGCGTAAGGGAGGAACCCAATGGATTTCCAGCTAAAAGATAAAGTCGCTTTTATTACGGGTGGCAGTCGCGGTATCGGTCGGGCGATGGCCCTTATGTTTGCAGATCATGGAGCGAACATTGTGATCTGCGGGCGGACAAAAGAAAGCCTGGATCAAACAGTTCAAGACTTGAAAGCCAAAGGTGTAAAGGCTTGGGGGTTCCAAACGGACGTTAGCCGGATGGATGACGTCGAACGCTTTGTCTCGGATGCGATGAAAGCTGCGGGGCAGGTTGATATCCTGGTCAACAATGCAGTGACGTCCACAAGTGCGCCTTTTGATCAACTGACGGACGATGAATTTCGCTACCATATCGACGTGAAGTTGATGGCTTATATTCGCATTGCCCGTCTTGTTTTGCCCCATATGAAACGTCAGGGCAGCGGGCGAATCGTTAATGTTGGCGGCATGACGGCACGTATTGTGGCCCCCCTTAGAATGACAAACGGCGTTACAAATGCGGGCGTGGCAAACTTCACGAAGCAGTTTGCTGATTATACGGCTCGCCATAACGTCACGGTCAACTGCGTCCATCCCGGCTATACAGCGACGGAGCGGGTCACTCAAATATTTGAGAGTGAAGCGAAACAAACCGGCACAGATATCGATACGATTATAGAAAACCGTACAGACGATATTCCTTTAGGGAAATTGATACAGCCAGAGGACATCGCAGCAGCTGCGCTTTTCTTCTGTTCGCCACTTGCGAACATGGTGACGGGGCAATGTATCGCGGTCGATGGCGGTTCTGGACAATCCGTGAATTACTGACACAGCATCATCCATGCGAAAGGCGTTGATAGTGATAAAGCTGGCAACCCTTTGCATCTACATTAGGTCTTCATGACATTGAATATATGGCGAAGAGCATCATATCTATATAATTGATGCCTTTGAAATGTATTGGGGAACCTGATGTCCGGAATATTAAGTGGCCTTCGAATTGTCGAAGCATCGGCTTTTGTTGCCATGCCTTACGCAGGCCTCGTGCTTGCGGAAATGGGCGCTGATGTTATTCGGATTGATCCAGTGGCTGGTGGTCTGGATGCACAAAGGTGGCCGCTTGCCCCTTCAGGACAGAGCTTATATTGGGGCGGATTGAACAAGGGTAAAAAGTCTATACTCCTCGACGTTCGCCAGCCTCGTGGTCGCGAGATCGCACATCAATTGATGACGAAACCCGGCGACAATGCTGGCATTGTAATTTCCAATCTTCCTGCGCGAGGCTGGCTCGACTTCGACGTGCTTAAAGCCCTACGTTCCGATCTTATCATGATTAATTTACTTGGTAATCGCGACGGTTCTGTTGCACTGGATTATACCGTTAATGCAGCGGCTGGGTTTCCACTTGCGCAGGCACCAAAGGGGCATGACCGGCCGGTCAATAGTCTGCTTCCCGCATGGGATCTGATTGCAGGTATGTCTGCATCGAACGGTGTGCTTGCTGCTGAACGCCATCGACGAAATACGGGCGAGGGGCAGTTCATTCAACTCGCACTTTCAGACGTTGCATTTCATGCGATGAGTGCGCTCGGATTTACGGCTGAAGTTGAAGTGAATAAGGACAAACGGCCGCAAGTTGGAAACAGCGTTTACGGCACTTTCTCGTATGACTTTGCAACGAAGGATATGCGCCGCATGGTCATTACGGCCTTTACGCCGCGACATTGGAAGAACCTCGTCACGGCACTAAAGATCGAAAATGAAGTACGTGCGCTTGAAGATAAGAACGGCCTTGATTTAGCCCTCGAGGCGGATCGTTGGGCTGCACGTGATGATATTATATCGGCCGTTGCCCCACGTGTTGGAGCATTGACCTTTGAGGACGCACGCAATCTCCTTGATGAACACGGCGTATGCTGGGGACCATATCAAACCTTCTGGGAAGCAGTGCATGAAGACCCAAGACTTTCCGAGGACAATCCGATGTTTCAGCGCATGTCGCACCCTGAACGCGGCAAATATTTAACGCCCGGGAGTGTGCTGGACTTCTCTGGATTTGAGCGTGCAGAGCCAGGTCTGGCACCGACCCATGGCGAGCATACCGAAGAAATTCTTTTTGATGAGCTATCCCTAAGCCAGCGCGAAATTGGCGAATTGATCGACCAGAAAATTGTCGCGATAGGCAATTCAAAAAGCTGATTGTTTTTTTAAATAGAGAGCCCCGCGGTTTTAGTCTCCAGGTATTCCATGATCCCTGGTTTGCCACCTTCACGGCCGAGGCCGCTATCTTTCATGCCACCAAAGGGCGCTGCCGCTGACGTTGGATTAATATCGTTAATGCCGATGATACCAAAGCGGAGTCCTTCGAACATATGCATCGCACGCCCTAAGTTCTGGGTATAAACGTATGCTGCGAGGCCGTACGTCGTATCATTGGCCATCGCCAGGGCATCGTCATTGTCGTCGTATTTAATAATCGGTGCGACAGGACCAAATGTTTCCTCGCTGTAGATCAACATATCGGGTGTGACATCTGCCAGAACGGTCGGGGCATAAAAATGACCGTCCGCAAGACGGCCTTCTGTTAATTGCATGCCGCCGGTGATCAGCTTTGCACCTTTTTCAACAGCATCTGTTACCTGTCGATTTACTTTGTCGATGGCGGCCTGGTTGATTAAGGGACCGATACTGACGCCGTCTTCAAATCCAGATCCAGCCTTCATTTTCGCAACCCGTGTGCTGAGCGTATCAATAAAGGCGTCGTAGGCGGACGTATGTACAAGAAACCGATTAGGACTTATGCAGGCCTGTCCTGTGTTTAGGAATTTGACCAACGACGCGCCTTTGGCTGCGTGAACCGGGTCAGCGTCCTCACAAACGATGAAAGGCGCATGCCCTCCAAGTTCTAATGAAATGCGTTTCATGTGCGCACCGGCCTGGCAAGCCAGCATCTTTCCGACGGCCGTTGATCCTGTGAACGTAATCTTTGCCACTGTCGGGTTAGTTGTGAATTCTTCACCAATTGGCTTTGGATCTCTGGCCGTCACAAGATTGACGACGCCATTTGGGATGTTGGCTTCCTCAAAAATTTTAAACATCTCGATGGCACATAATGGCGTGGCCTCAGCTGGCTTCAGCACAATACAACACCCTGCCGCCAGGGCTGGGGCAATCTTTCGCGTGATCATTGAAATGGGGTAATTCCAGGGCGTCACTGCCGCCACCACACCAACGGCCTGATGCAAGACCATAAAGCGTTGATCAGGCCTGGTAGACGGTAAAATCTCGCCGTTGATACGTTTGGCTTCCTCGGCGTACCACAATAAAAAATCAGCAGCGTATTGAACTTCGTTGCGGGCTGCCTTGAGCGGCTTACCTTGCTCAATGGTCATGATCTCGGCTAACACATCCTTGCGCGATAACATGATCCTATGAGCATTCGTCAGAAACGTTGCCCGCTGATAGGCGGTTGATTTTGACCATGATGGAAATGCAGAACCTGCAGCGTCAATCGCCAAGCGTGCATCGATTTCTGTACCGTCGGCAACGTTGGCAATTTTTTTGCCATTCGCTGGATTGAAAACATCAAATGTCGCATTTGATTTGGGCGTACACCATGCGCCATTAATATACATTTCGTTGATCTTTCATCATGTCGGTTTGCAGATTTTAAACTGGAATAAAGCTAGACTGCCAATACTCAATGTAAAAGCATAACGCATACTATTTT